>CBCSVJ010000048.1:0-7022 GCA_965143545.1 uncultured Haemophilus sp.
CTGGAAAGTTAATTTTAGGATTACTAAAGAAACGGAATATCGATTCTTCAACGAGAGTATTTTCTAATTCATCTAAGCTCATTGACGATGCATCAGCAATTGTTTCTACGAGCTGATGAAACCCAAACTGACTTAGATCACTCTTTGAAGAGAGGTTTTCTGTTCCCATTTAAATATCTCGTTATTACTTGTATTGATAATTTCTAAAAGGTGAAATGAATTTATCGTGCCATATAATCTAAAAAATTCAGCAAGAATCGAACCAAATAAAAACAACTCCCCTTCACAGAGGAAATTATTGCTATCTATTCTTAGTACTGATTTTTGACCTCTATATACAATGCCTTTTATGACCTTATCAATTGGACGAGTCGTAATCGACTCCATTCCAGACAAACGTTTTTCTGTTCGTCTCAATGCTTGCACATCATACATTGCAGAAAAATCATAAGTTAGCAAAATTTCCTTTAAAACATCTAATTTTGTCAAAGATAAATAATTAAGTGAAAGATTAGAAACTAACTTCCAATGAATCGATTCATCTAGAACTGCTCTCACCGTTTTTACTGGCAATGTGATATTTTTAAAATCAATATAAGACGGTGTATTTTGTGATGGCACACAAATATCACAAATCCCTAAAAACTCTGGTAAATTATGATTTGTACAATCTAAATCTATAGATATTGTCTCTCTGGAACTATCTAAAATTTTATTAGAATCAGATACAAAAGAAACAAAATTATCTTTAATAATTGATTTATAGTATCCACTCCCGCCAGATGAAGAGCTGTGAACAAATGATTCAAATTTTGGATAAGTATAAATCTTATTCCCCGTCTCTTTTAAAAACTTTGAGCCTGAAACTCGCCTAATATCAAAGATCTCGAAATGCTCCCGATTAAAACCTGCCGGAATCACTGGATATAGATCTTTTTTTCCATCAAGATTTAATGGAACAGCATCATGCTCAAATAAATTAATTATTGGAACACAATATAGGGAAAAATCAGCTTGTGTTAATTTTAGATCTTTAGGAAAAGAACGATTAAACTCAAAAAATAACTTAAATTTTTTCTTATCAAATCGACTTAAATACAGATGCAGCTTTCTTAGCTTAAAGAAATAAAATTTTTTAGGGAAAAAGAAAAACTCTTGTAAGAGACGATACCCATCAAATGCATTATCAGGGTAAGGAATCAAGGATTCCTCTTTATCAAAACCAACAGGAGAAATAACATCCAGTGGTAAATTAATTACACCATCTTCCGATTTAATATAAACTTTTGTTAAATAATTAAAAATCCATTGATAACAAGTTAAAGCGCTGTAATCACTCCCAGATAAATAAAATGACAATTCATCGCACTGTATGGAAGAAAAATCACTATCTGTGATATTTTCTAAATCTAATTCAATAATTGTAGACTCGCTGCCTGATGTGCTTTTTACATCATTTAAAACAAGTGGATAAACAGCAACATCCATCGTTGTTTGAAACTGACAAGCCGTACCATCTACCGGTTTAGACGACACAAACGTTCCTTTAGGAACTATATGTTTTGTTGTAATAGCCCTTTCTTTAGGTTGAAAGTTTAAAATTGCACAACTTGGTAAAGGACGCAAATAATTTGGCCAAAGAAGCTGAATCATTGATTGAGTTATTTCTGGTAAATTATCTTGTACTTTTTCTTTCAAACGTGCAGTTAAAAAAGCAAAAGATTCAATAATTCTCTCTGCCTCAGGATCAACTATCTCATCAGATAAAAATCTTGATAAGTGAGGATAAATCTTTGAAAAATGTTGACCATCCCTTTTGAGAAAGTCTAGCTCAGATCTAAAAAACTCTTTCAAAGACATTTACACAACCCTAAACTTCTTATTTGAACTATCCAAGATAATATTTAATTCAGTTAACTCATTTTTTTGTTTTAATAATACAACGCAGGTTATACGGAAATTAAGCTGAAGAACATCATATGCATCATGAATATATTCTATTCTTGTAATACGAACCCTTGGCTCATAGCGCTCTAAGCTGGAACGAATATTTGCAACAATTGTTTGGCTTAAACTTTTTGTGGTTGCAGTTGCATCATTAAAGTCTTTTAAACCAAAATCGGGTGCACATAACGTGCACCCTTCTTTTGAATTAAGTACTAATTCTATGTTTCTTTTTATCGAACGAATTAAATCACTCACAATTTCTGCTTCAGTCTTCTTTTTAATGACATCCGTATTCTGTGGTGCAGTTTTAACCCTGTTCCAAAATCCCATAAAACAGCTACTTATTTATTATTATCAATATCTAATCGACCCACAAGGGAAAGATCGAAACTTGCCCCCATATATTTAAAGTGCGGTCGAACAGATAAAGAAACTTTGTACCAACCTGGTTCTCCTGCAACACTTGATACTTCAACTTTAGCAGAACGTAATGGTCGACGGCTACGAACTTCTGCTGGTGGGTTCTCTTGATCTGAAACATACTGTTTCAACCAAACATTTAACTCTCTCTCAAGATCTTGACGTTCTTTCCACGAGCCGATCTGTTCACGTTGTAATACTTTCAAATAATGCGCTAAACGGTTCACAATGAACATATATGGTAATTGTGTACCTAATTTATAGTTTGTTTCAGCCGACTTGCCTTCTTCCGTATTTGGGAATTTTTTAGGTTTTTGGACAGAATTAGCTGAGAAGAATGCAGCATTATCGCTTCCTTTACGCATAGTTAAAGGAATAAAACCTTCATCTGCCAATTCAAATTCTTTGCGATCTGTAATTAATACTTCTGTTGGGATCTTCGCTTGTAACTGCCCAAATGATTCAAATAAATGAACTGGTAAATCTTCTACCGTACCACCACTTTGTGGACCAATAATATTTGGACACCAACGATATTTAGCAAAACTATCTGTTACTTTCGATGCCATCAAGAATGCAACATTGCTCCACAAATAGTTATTATGGTTACCATCAATTCCTTCATTGTAATTGAAGGTTTTAACCGGATTTTCAATCGTGTCGTAAGGTAAACGAGACAAGAAACGTGGCATTGTGAGTGCTAAATACTTAGAATCTTCAGATTCTCTTAATGCTCTCCATTTAGCATAACGAGGTCCTTCAAAAATGTCTTTTACTTCTTTAATTTCAGATAAAGATGCGTAGCTATCTAGTCCAAAGAACTCTGGACCTGCGGCTGAAATAAATGGAGCATGAGACATCGCACCAACAGATGAAACATATTGTAATAATTTAATATCTGGCGCAGATGGCGTAAACGTGTAGTTACCAACAATAGCTGCAACTGGCTCACCACCAAATTGGCCATAGTTTGCGGAGTAAACATGTTTGTATAAACCGCTTTGAGTAATATCAGTCGCATACTCAAAATCATCAAGCAATTCTTCTTTGCTTACATTTAGTACTTCTATTTTAATGTTTTCGCGGAAATCGGTACGATCTACAAGGAGTTTGATTCCATTTCTTGGAATTTATCATTATGTAAAATCTCATCTACTTGATGACTGATTTTCTCATCAAGACGAACAATCATTTCATCGATAAGTGTCTTATTTACAACTGCATCTGCACTATCAGACTTCAACATTTCAGAAATAAATTCTGCAATACCTCTTTGTGCAATACTATAATCTTCATTTTCAGGTTTAAAACGTGTCTGCTCCATCACCTGATCAAGTAAGCTTGTCGTTTGCGAATTCTTTTCAGCTTTTGCCGTTTGATTCTTAGTAACCATATTCTACTACCTTTATTCTTTTTCTAAAATGATAGCCAATTCTTTTTCCAACGCTTCTCTTGCGTTTGGATCCGCAATTAACTCTTGCAATTTATTTCTAAATGCAGGGATGTTCCCCATAGGCCCTTTTAATGCAAGAAGGGCTTCTCGTAACTCTAATAATTTGTTTAATTCTGGTACTTGTTTAGCAATATTATCAGGTGAGAAATCTGCCATGCTTTCAATTTTTAGGCTAATACCAAGATCTTGATTTTCGGCATTTTCTTCTAAGCGGTTTGGTACCGCTACATCAATCGTCAAATTAGATTGTTTCATTACAGCATCAAAATTGTGCTTATCAATAGAAACCGTCTCTCTTTCTTCAAGGCTTAAGTCTTCTGCAGCACCTTTAAAATCACCAGTAACTAAAAGTTTTAACGGTAATTCAACTTCATCAGTTTGACCTTCTGTAGCCGGAGTATATTTAATATTAATTCGCTCTTTTGGTGCGACTGAACCTGTTTTAGACATATAAAATCCTCTTTGAAATTTAAACTGATTTCTATTTTTAGATAACGAACTAAAAAATAACTAGATTATAAAAAATCACGGTTACTAAATCAATGACGAAGTCAGCAGTATAGAATAATTTTTTACAAATGATATTTGTTATGTGGCAAAATTAAACAACACCCATACTATTTTAGAAGATATGTATTTTCTTTTTAAAATAAACACATAAACTATCAATTTTACAAGAAAATCCTATCATTTTAGTTTAGAATGTAAAGGTTAAACATTTCATAGATTAAGGAGAAGTCATGTCTGCTCGTAGCGTAATCGTTATTGGAGATAAAACTACCCATGGAGGTACCGTACTTCAAGGATCACAAACCATGACTGCCGGAGGCAAAAATGTCGCCCGACAAGGTGATTTGGTCTCATGTCCAAAATGCAAAGGTAACTTCCCGATTGTTGAAGGTTCATCTATCATGCAAGCTAATGGGCGAGGCATTGCCCTTGAAGGAATGAAAACTGCCTGTGGTGCAGAATTAATTGCTTCACAATCTATGATGAAAGCTAAAGCATAATTTATTTAGTATTTATATAACGCTATTATTACTGCCAATATTTTTATAGGAATTCCAAATGGCCGTTCAATCCGATTATCGTTACAGTCTTACCGTTAATGGTGCCACTCAATTCGAAGTAGTCTGTTTTGTATTAAAAGAACATTTATCTACACTCTTCCGACTTGAACTCGATCTCGCAAGCTTTGGTTCTGAACCGAATTTTCATTCTCTAATCGACCAACCTGCTACGCTAACCTTTTGGCAAGGAGATGAGGTAATACGTAGTGTCAACGGTATCGTTACGGCCTTAAATCAGAGGGAAACTGGTTTTACTCGAACTCGTTATCACATGGTGATTGAACCATCTTTATGTCGTGCAGGTTTACAAACTGATTTACGAATATTCCAACAACAAGACTCTCAAAAAATTATCGAAACGCTACTGAGTAAAAATCAAGTACCTCAGAGCCAATTCCATTTACAAACGCCATATTGGACACGTGAATACTGCGTGCAATATCGCGAAACTGATTTAAATTTTATTCAACGTTTGGCTGCCGAAGAAGGCTCTTATTATTACTTTGAACATACCAATGATAGCCATATCCTTCATTTTTCCAACTCGACAACACTTTCAGAGAAAAAAGGAAATTTAGTTTATAACGCAATGCCGGCGGGACAACGTCCAGAAGCAGCTGTGTGGCATTGGTCCTACGAAGAAAAACTGGGTACTACTCTTCAAACTTTACGTGATTATACTTTTACAAATCCTCGTTATAATCAAGAACACCAATATTCAGGTCAAGGTAATAACAAAGGCCATGGTAGCATTTATGAGCGGTATGACTATCCAGGCCGTTATAAACGTGATGCTCAAGGTGAGCCTTTTACGCAATATCGTTTGGAATACGAACGTAGAGAAGCGGAATTGGCACTTGCACAAAGTGATGATTTACGTGTACAACCAGGTTATGTATTTGGCTTAGAGGGACATCAACGAGAGGCCTTTAATCGCGATTGGTTAGTAGTCGGAGTTGAACATTATGGTTGGCAACCTGGTGTATTAGAAGAAGAAGCAGGTGAAGAAGGTAACCGCTATGAAAACCGTATTAAACTTATTCCAAATACCACACAATGGCGACCAGAGCCGCAACCAAGACCTGTTGTTGATGGGTCTCAAATGGCCCATGTAGTTGGCCCAGCTGATGAAGAGATTTACTGTGATGAATGGGGACGTGTAAAAGTCCAGTTCCCTTGGGATCGTGAAGGGCAAAATAACGAGCACAGTTCTTGCTGGATTCGAGTCAGCCAAGGTTGGGCGGGAGCGCAATTTGGACATATTTCCATCCCTCGTATTGGCCATGAAGTAATGGTTGATTTCTTAGAGGGCGATCCTGACCAACCAATCATCATGGGACGTACTTATCACAGCACAACGGAACCGCCTTATGCTCTGCCTGAACATAAAACGCGTATGACCATAAAAAGTAAAACCCATAAAGGTAACGGCTTTAATGAATTACGTTTTGAAGACGAAAAAGACCGAGAAGAAATCTTTATTCATGCAGAAAAAGACCAAAATAATGTTGTAAATAATGATGAAACAACACAAATTGGGCATGATCGAACCGAACAAGTAGGACATGATGAAACAATTAACATCGGAAACAACCGTACTGAAATGGTTGGGCAAGATGAGTCATTAACGGTAGGTCGCGATCAATCTAATAAGATCAATCGCAATCGCATGACTAAAATTGAAAAGGATGAAGTATTAAACATCGGGAATCATCTATCAATGGATGTGTATGCCAATCAAGAAGTTAAAATTGGCCGAGATTATTCTCATCAAACAAGTCGCAATGCGGTTTTCAAAGCAGGGAAAGAATTAAAACAACATAGTAAAAACATTAAATTAACTGGTACTACACAAGTAAATATTCGTGGAAAAGCAGGTACGATTATTATTGATGGCTCTGGCATCACGTTAAAAGGTAAGGTGACTGTAAAAGGTAATTTAATACAATCTAGCGGAACACCAGAATCACCAGCTGTATTGTCTCTTGCTGCTAATGACGCAAAACCGATTTGCGAAGTTTGTGAAGCCATGAAAAATCAAAAACAGAGTTAAAATCAACCGCACTTTGCGACAAAAGGACAGCTAAGCAGTTAAACTTTGCTGTCCTATTTATATAGTAATTTAACTGTTT
>CBCSVJ010000049.1:0-6989 GCA_965143545.1 uncultured Haemophilus sp.
GTATCTTTATTTTCGTTTCTCGTGTATTACGTGCGAAGAAATCGAAATAATGGATTTAAATAGGCTGTCCTCGGATAGCCTATTTTTCTAGGAGTTTAAGGTGTCTACTCAATCCCCTTATCTAAAGGCAATTATCATCTTCCCATTGGTGACGCAGCTAATCGGTAGCATTATTGCTTATGTCGCTTTCGGGATGGACTACTGTAAAGAAGGTAACTTCGAAGCCGCATTATTTGGTTTCTTTCTAACATTCTGGCCACTCACCGTGCCGGCGATAATCAACGCTTATTTTGCCAAATACCGAGGCTATCTACGTCATCAGTGGAATAAAATTCTCATTTTTTCATTCATCATTCTTTTTTGTTATTGGAGTATCGGCAATCTTCTCATCGCACAAAATACCCAATATCTGACAGACCGTATATTATTCGTCTTAGAGGGTTCTGTTATCCTGGCAATCTATACGACAATCTTCCTCTCCTTGTTATTACCGAAATCAAAGTAGGAAATAAACATGCAATTATCTCAATCTCTTCTCGATCAAGTCCTTACGCTCGCTAATGAAGCGGGAAAACATTTAGCGCGTTTTTACCAACAGGACGTGACAATACAAACTAAATCGGATAACACCCCTGTCACGGAAGCAGATTTATTTGTCAGCCAATTTTTAATCGAAAAACTGACCGCACTTTTTCCTGACATTCCTGTTCTTTCAGAGGAAAACTGCAATATCCCCTTTGAACAACGCCAAACTTGGCAAACTTATTGGTTAATTGATCCCCTTGATGGTACGCAGCAATTTATTGATCGCACAGATCAATTTTCGGTATTAATTACACTCGTGCAAAACCACCAACCTGTACTGGGTGTGATTCACTTCCCTATTTTAAATATCACCTATTACGCCATGAAAGATTTTGGGGCATTCAAACAAAGTAACAAAGAGATAACACGCTTACAGCCAAGAAAGATTGATCTTACCAAACCGTTAAAAATCGCCGTAGGCGCCACCACCTCACAAGAAAAAGTGCGGTCAATTTTAGCGAAGAATTTGTCATGTGAATTTACTGTGGTGGGTTCGAGTAGTTTGAAAAGTGGTTTGGTTGCAGAAGGAATTGTTGATTGCTATGTTCGCCTCGGTAAAACCGGTGAATGGGACACGGCTGGCGCTGAAATTTTATTAGCTGAAATCAATGGAATGATTTTCGATCCGCAGTATCAGCCGCTCACCTATAATCAGCGTGAAAGTTTAATTAATCCACCCTTTGTGATGGTGGCAGATAATACACAAAATTGGGCATCTGTCTTTCAATTTAATTGATTGGTTCGATTGGTAAAGTGCAGTAATATATTGCATTATTTAAAAATACTACTCGGAACAATAAGGAATAATATGCAAACTAATAATAACTGTATCGTGATTTTTGGTGCTTCCGGTGATTTAACGCACCGTAAACTCATTCCAGCACTTTATAATCTTTTCAAATTTGGCCGCTTAAACCAATTTTCTGTATTGGGGGTTGCTCGCACTGAATTAAACGATGATACTTTCCGTGAAAAAATGCGCGAAGCACTTCTTCAAACAGAAGAAACTACGCCTGAAACGCTCGAAGAGTTCTGTAGCCATCTCTATTATCAAGCGGTAAATACATCAGATGCAGCCGATTATGGCAAATTAGTGCCACGTTTAGACGAATTACATAACAAATATCAAACGAATGGCAACACACTTTATTACATGTCCACCCCGCCAAGCTTATATGGTGTTATTCCTGAATGTCTTGCTGCACATGGTTTAAACACCGAAGAAGACGGTTGGAAACGCATTATTGTGGAAAAACCATTCGGTTATGATGCGAAAACAGCAAAACAATTAGACGTACAGATTCACCGTTTCTTTGAAGAACATCAAATCTACCGTATCGACCATTATCTTGGTAAAGAAACCGTGCAAAACCTACTTGTCTTGCGTTTCTCAAATGGTTGGTTCGAGCCGCTTTGGAACCGCAATTTCATTGATTATGTGGAAATTACTGGTGCTGAAGCGATTGGCGTGGAAGAACGTGGTGGCTATTACGATGGATCCGGTGCAATGCGTGATATGTTCCAAAACCACTTATTACAAGTTTTAGCCATGGTTGCCATGGAACCGCCCGCAATCATCAACGCAAACTCGATGCGTGATGAAGTCGCCAAAGTCATGCATTCTTTACGTCCATTAACGCAAGATGATGTTGAACACAACCTAGTGCTTGGTCAATACACTGCAGCAGAAATTGATGGAAAAGAAGTCAAAGGCTATTTACAAGAAAAAGGCGTTCCGGCTAACTCTCGCACGGAAACCTTCATGGCGTTACGTTGCGAAATCGAAAACTGGCGTTGGGCGGGTGTACCTTTCTATGTGCGTACAGGTAAACGCTTACCAGCACGTGTGACTGAAATTGTGATTCATTTCAAAACTACGCCACATCCAGTATTCAGTCAAAATGCGCCTGAGAATAAATTGATCATCCGTATTCAACCTGATGAAGCCATTTCAATGCGCTTCGGTTTGAAAAAACCAGGTGCAGGCTTCGAAGCGAAAGAAGTCTCAATGGATTTCCGTTATGCCGATTTGGCCGATGAGCAAGTGCTCACGGCTTATGAACGCTTATTGCTTGATGCGATGAAAGGCGATGCCACACTCTTTGCGCGTACGGATGCGGTGCACGCCGCATGGAAATTTGTGCAGCCAATTTTGAATTACAAAGAAGCAGGCGGTCGAGTTTACGAATATGAAGCCGGCACCTGGGGACCAGTTGCAGCCGAAAAACTCATTGCGAAAAGTGGTCGCGTATGGCGTAAACCAAGCGGTAAAATGAAGAAAAAGGTTTAATCATTAATCGCAAGCCTTCTTCCCTACAAGCGGAAGAAGGCTAATATCCAATATAAAGAGAAGCAAACATGAACACCATCACCTTCCCAACGGCTCAACACGCTGTTGAAAAGATCGCCCAAGAATTTGTGATTTATAGCCAATTAAATCATCCCGTACACATTTCCCTTTCCGGTGGTTCAACACCTAAGCTGTTATTCAAAACCTTAGCCAAAGCGCCTTATGCGGAACAAATTAACTGGAAGAATCTGCATTTTTGGTGGGGTGATGATCGCATGGTTCCGCCAACAGATTCAGAAAGCAACTACGGTGAAGTGCAAAAACGCTTATTCGATCACATTCAAATTCCTGCAGAAAATATCCACCGAATTCGTGGCGAAAATGAACCGCACTTTGAGTTAAAACGTTTCGAAGAAGAATTAAGTGCGGTCATTCCAAACGGTGTTTTTGATTGGATCATTTTAGGTATGGGGACTGACGGTCATACCGCTTCTCTCTTCCCACATCAAACCCATTTTGATGATGCAAATCTTGCGGTCATTGCGAAACATCCTGAAAGCGGTCAAATTCGCATTTCGAAAACAGCCAAACTCATTGAACAAGCCAAACGCATTACCTACTTAGTCACTGGCGAAAGCAAAGCAGACATTTTAAAAGAAATCCAAACCACGCCAGCAGAAAACCTACCTTACCCCGCAGCCAAAATTAAAGCAAAAAATGGGGTGACGGAATGGTATTTGGATAAAGCGGCAGCGAAATTGCTATAACAAGTTGAGTATCAAATATCACAGGCTTGCAAAATGATAGACTACAAAGTGAATGAACCGATTTCAGTTAAACAATTTATTGGATTGCTAAATAAAACAACATTAGGCGCCCGCCGTCCGTTAGAGGATGAAAAGCGTGTCGCAGCAATGTTGCACCATGCGGATTTATTAATCACCGCTTGGGATGGTGAACAATTAGTGGGCGTGGCACGTTCTGTGACAGATTTTGCCTACTGCTGTTATTTATCTGATTTAGCGGTTAATGAACAATATCAAAAACAAGGTATCGGCTTGCAGTTAATTGAACACACTAAACAGGCGTTACATCCACAAGCCAAAATTGTGCTTTTATCGGCACCGCAAGCCGTGGATTATTATCCGCATATTGGATTTACGCAACATATGAGTGCGTGGACGAAGAGTTAATTTATTAGCATTGTACGGACTAAAGTTAAATTAAAATATAGATATATCAGATGCGGAGTGACTTTAATGTTGAATTTAGATAATAAAAAATTTATTGCTGTTGAAAACACCGCAAATGGTGAGGTCAGTAGCCAAACAGAATTTCATTACCACCAACAAGGTAAAATGATTTGGGCAGAATATGGTGGCGGTGAAATTTTAAAAGGCTTTTTAATTGGAAAATGGATTGACGATACTCAAATTGAATTTACGTATCAACATTTAAATCAATCTCTAGAAAATCGTTTGGGGCGTTGCTGTACAACATTTTCTTTAGAAGAAAGCAAACTCATCGGCCATGAAAAATGGCAGTGGCTAGACACGTTAGAGCAAGGCAGCTCTTTAATTAGAGAAATTTAAAAGAATTTTTGCTATAGAATATCTGAAACAAGGTATCATCTTGCAATTGATTGAACATACTAAACAAGTCTTACATCCACAAGCTAAAATTGTGCTTTTATATGCTACGTAAGCTGTAGATTATTATCCGCATTAGATTTATGCAACATATGAGTGCGTGGGCAAAGAGTTAATTTAATTGTATAAGGGAAACCTTGATGTCTACAACACAGATTGAAAATGCGAAAAAAATTATTGATGATAATTATGAAGAAAATCCTAATAGTTTTTTACACGACTTTTGTCACAATTCTTTTTTTAGCAGAGAAAAATTCGAAGAATATTTAGATGCTATCGGCTATCTGATTGCTGTTGATTATCAAAGATATAAATTTGATAGAGTAAAGTTAGTTCAGATAAATGATATACAAGCTCAAATTCTAATTTATCTGGGATATCATAAAGACCCTTCAGATGTTATTTTTATTAAAAACTTACCTGAATATATAAATGAAGGAATTATTACTCCTTTGCGGGAAAGAACAAATAGCTATAATTCTGGATTTTTTAATAGAGATGTTTTTGATTATATTATAAAAAATAAACATAAATAGTTTATATCTTAAAGTGGGATTTATCCCACTATTAACTATTTAAAAATAATGGTGGGATAATCCCCCGCCCTACAACAGGAGAAAACAATGTCAGTAAAAGGCGACATCGGTGTTATCGGCTTAGCCGTAATGGGGCAAAACCTCATTTTAAATATGAATGATCATGGCTTTAAAGTTGTGGCATATAACCGTACGACTTCAAAAGTGGATGAATTTTTACAAGGTGCGGCAAAAGGCACCAATATTATCGGCGCATACTCTTTAGAAGATTTAGCTTCTAAATTAGAAAAACCACGCAAAGTAATGTTAATGGTACGTGCGGGTGATGTAGTGGATCAATTCATTGAGGCATTATTACCGCACTTAGAAGAAGGCGACATCATCATTGATGGGGGTAACTCAAACTATCCTGATACCAACCGTCGTGTTAAAGCATTGGCTGAAAAAGGCATTCGTTTTATCGGTTCGGGGGTTTCGGGCGGTGAAGAAGGTGCGCGTCATGGACCATCTATCATGCCAGGTGGTAATCACGAAGCATGGCCATATGTTAAACCAATCTTCCAAGCAATCTCTGCTAAAACAGAACAAGGCGAACCTTGCTGTGACTGGGTTGGTGGAGAAGGTGCAGGCCACTTTGTAAAAATGGTTCACAATGGTATCGAATATGGCGATATGCAATTAATCTGTGAAGCTTACCAATTCTTAAAAGAAGGTTTAGGCTTAAGCTATGAAGAAATGCAAGCTATCTTCGCAGAATGGAAAAAAACTGAACTTGATAGCTATTTAATTGATATCACCACCGATATTCTTGGTTATAAAGATGCTGATGGTGAACCATTAGTTGAAAAAATCTTAGATACAGCTGGCCAAAAAGGGACTGGTAAATGGACAGGTATCAATGCATTAGATTTTGGTATTCCATTAACCTTAATCACTGAATCTGTCTTTGCTCGTTGCGTATCTTCATTTAAAGATCAACGTGTTGCCGCTAATCAATTATTCGGCAAAACAATTCAACCTGTTGAAGGCGATAAAAAAGTTTGGATTGAGGCGGTGCGTAAAGCCTTATTGGCGTCTAAAATTATTTCTTATGCACAAGGCTTTATGCTGATTCGTGAAGCCTCTGAACAATTTGACTGGAACATCAACTACGGCGCAACGGCATTATTATGGCGTGAAGGTTGTATTATCCGTAGCCGTTTCTTAGGCAACATTCGGGATGCATATGAAGCAAATCCAGATTTAATCTTCTTGGGTTCAGATAGCTACTTCAAGGGCATTTTAGAAAACGCATTAAGTGACTGGCGTAAAGTGGTGGCAAAATCTATCGAAGTGGGTATCCCAATGCCTTGTATGGCTTCTGCTATTACTTTCTTAGATGGCTATACTTCAGCCCGTTTACCGGCAAACTTATTGCAAGCACAACGTGACTACTTCGGCGCACATACTTATGAACGTACTGATAAACCACGTGGTGAATTCTTCCACACCAACTGGACAGGTCGCGGTGGCAACACAGCATCTACCACTTATGATGTGTAAGTCTAAAAACTCATGATAAACTCACCGCACTTTGTTCGAATAAAGTGCGGTTTATTTTTACCTTATTTTGGAGAAACCTATGTTACCTCAATCACGCTTAGATAAAATTTCAGAAATGGAAAACCTTCTCAATGAAGCGGAGAGTTTCTTAGCTGACGCGGAACAATTTCTTGAAAAATGGCAAGCTTTCTTACCAAAAATGAAAACCTTAGAACACTATTATTTTGATGGTGACTGGCGAGAAGATTATCAAGCTTATGAGGACGGTAAAATCCCAGAGGATATGCCTTGTGGTGTATTAAGTGAAGATTTAGTATTTAATGCGAGTACAGGACACCATGGATTGGCGATTGAATATTTGAAAGTGGTTGCGAAAGTATTAGATCA
>CBCSVJ010000050.1:0-6987 GCA_965143545.1 uncultured Haemophilus sp.
AGTTTCCGCCGTGAAAAATTTATCCCAAAAGGCGGTCCAGATGGCGGCGATGGTGGTGATGGCGGTGATGTTTATTTGGTTGCAGACGAAAACTTAAATACTTTGATCGATTATCGCTTTACGAAACGTTTTGCCGCAGAGCGTGGTGAGAACGGACACAGTTCAGATTGTACCGGTCGTCGCGGTAAAGATATTACATTACGTGTACCGGTGGGAACGCGTGCAATTGATAATGACACCAAAGAAGTGCTTGGTGATTTAACAAAGCATGGTGCCAAAATGTTAGTGGCGAAAGGTGGTTATCATGGTTTAGGGAACACACGTTTTAAATCTTCAGTGAACCGTGCACCTCGCCAAAAAACCATGGGTACACCAGGGGAAAAACGCGATTTATTATTAGAATTAATGCTTCTTGCGGATGTCGGGATGCTAGGTTTGCCGAATGCAGGTAAATCGACCTTTATTCGTGCCGTTTCAGCTGCAAAACCAAAAGTTGCAGATTATCCATTTACTACTTTAGTGCCAAGTTTAGGCGTAGTGAAAGTGGATGAGAGCCATAGCTTTGTGGTGGCAGATATTCCTGGATTGATTGAAGGTGCATCGGATGGCGCAGGTTTAGGGATTCGTTTCTTAAAACACTTGGAACGTTGTCGTGTGTTAATTCATTTAGTGGATATTAATCCTATTGATGAATCCGATCCTGCAGATAATATTGCGATCATCGAGTCAGAATTATTCCAATATAGCGAAAAATTGGCAGATAAACCGCGTTGGTTAGTCTTCAACAAAATTGATACGATGACTGAAGAAGAGGCGCATGAACGTGCTCAAGAGATTACCGAACGTCTTGGTTGGGAAGAAGGGTATCACCTTATTTCTGCCGCAACGGGTAAAAATGTGCCGCCACTTTGTCGTGATATTATGGATTTCATTGAAGCGAATCCGCGTGATGCGGAAGTGGAAGAAAATAAACCGGAAGAAGTGAAATTCAAATGGGAAGACTACCATCAAGAACAGCTTGCTGAACATCAATTTGATGATGAAGATGACGACTGGGATGATTGGGACGAAGAAGATGAAGAAGGCGTTGAGTTTATTTACAAACCTTAATGCCTAAATGAAAAAAAGAGCGGAAATTTGACCGCTCTTTTTTTATTGGGGTTAACCTTTCTTTTTCCCACCTTGGCGCGCTTTAAAGCGAGGGTTGGTTTTCGAAATGACATAAACGACACCGTGGCGGCGAACAATTTTGCAGCCAGGACGGTTTTTAGCACTTTTTAGCGAAGATAATACTTTCATTGAATATTCCTATTTTGATTTAAATGCACCAAATTTACCATAGCGGTTTGCAAATTCACTTGCACGACCTTCATTCCCAATTTGACGGGTTTTACCGGTATAAAACGGGTGAGATGCAGATGAGGTATCACACATAAATACAGGGTATTCGTTACCATCTTCCCATTTCATGGTGTTGTTAGTTTTAGCACAAGAACGGATCAGAAAGCCTTGTTTCGCGTTGGAATCATAAAATAAAACGGTACGATAATTTTCAGGGTGAATGCCTTTTTTCATTAGAGCTCCTTATATGACGAAAAGAATTGGGCGAAGATACTAATTTAAAAGAGAATGATTATCAATGTACTTTTATTCATAATCATGAGAATTTTTTTCATATTGAGAAAAAGAAAAATGCCTTTCGATTGAAAGGCATTTTGTCTGTTTGGTCGGAGAGTTATCCACGATGCGCATTTTTCATAATACGCTCTTTCGCCACTTTCCATTCACGTTCTTTAATATCATCACGTTTATCATGTTGTTTTTTACCTTTCGCAAGACCGATTTTGATCTTCGCCCAAGGGCCTTTCCAATAAAGAGAAAGGGCAACAATAGTAAAACCATCACGGCTTGATTTACCGAAAAGATTATCTAGTTCACGTTTATTCAATAAAAGCTTACGTGTACGCATAGGATCGCAAACCACGTGAGTAGAGGCCAAGCTTAATGGCTGAATGGTTGCACCAAATAAATAGGCTTCACCATTTTTAAAAATGATATAGCTGTCGCTGATATTGGCTTTACCCGCGCGCATTGATTTCACTTCCCAACCTTGTAATTCAAGGCCGGCTTCAATTTCATCTTCAATAAAATATTCGTGTCGAGCTCGTTTATTTAACGCAATGGTGTTGGAGCCGACTTTGACTTTCTTCTTGGTCATTGTTATCCGTTGTTCATTAATCGTAAATTGGCGTTGATTTTACCGAATCTCGCCGTGGATAGCAAAAAACAAAAGGCTGATTTGACTCAGCCTTTTATTACTTAATGAGAGATTATTCTTCTAATTCACCACAGAAACGATAGCCTTCACCATGTACAGTAGCAATAATTTCTGGTGTATTAGGATGATCTTCAAAATGTTTCCGAATGCGGCGAATTGTTACATCCACAGTACGATCTTGTGGTTTTAATTCGCGTCCTGTCATTTTTAGCAATAATTCTTCGCGAGTTTGCAATTTTCCTGGGTTTTCACAGAAATGCAACATGGCACGAAATTCACTACGCGGTAGCTTAAACTCAGTGCCTTCAGGCGTAATTAAATTATGACTATTTAAATCCAGTGTCCAACCATTAAAACGATAGTTCTCGCGTTGTAAATGGGCCTCTTTGCCATTTAATGTCATCGTGCGATGCAATAAATTTCTTGCACGAATGGTGAGTTCTCTTGGGTTAAATGGCTTAGTGAGATAATCATCGGCTCCGATTTCTAAACCTAAAATTTTATCAACTTCATTATCTCTCCCCGTGAGAAAAATCAGAGGGATAGGTGTTTTTTCACGCAATTCACGGCCCAGTAATAAACCATTTTTACCGGGTAAGTTGATATCTAATACGATGAGATTAACCGTTTCCGAGCTTAACTGACGATACATTTCGGCACCATCTTGTGCTTGTAATACCTCATAGCCCTCAGCTTCAAAAATTCCTTTTAACGTATTACGGGTTACCGCTTCATCTTCCACGATGAGAATTTTTGGGGTAGCCATTCGTTGCTCCTTGTTATACTTTGTTATGGGCATATTCTATAATTGTAACATTGCTGTAACAACAGAAAAGTGCGGTCATTGTTTAAATTACATTTAATTTTATGATCTAAGTCATAAATTATTAACATTCTTTTGATCTATGCTAGAATTTTAGTAGGAACAATAGTTGGGACTTTATGATGAAGCGAATTCTTCTTTTTTTATTTTTTATTTTTACCGCTCTTTCCACTCAAGCCGCTCTTTTTGATAAGAAACCGGCTTTCTTACCTGTGGATGACGCTTTTCAATTTTCAGCTGCGAAAAGCGAGAATCAAGAAAATGTGATCGTCAATTGGTCGATAGCAGAAGGGTATTATCTCTATCAAGAGAAAATTTCCGTGAAACTCAACCAAGAGGAAGCCTCATCATTTGATGTGCCGACATTTTCTATTTCACCTGAAGATTATAACGATCCTTATTTTGGCTTAATGAAGATTTTCAAAAAGCCCGTGCAAGCTATTTTTAAAGCAAGCCATCCGCCATTAAAAGCCGAAGATGTGGTTGAAATTGCTTACCAAGGTTGTACATCGGGCTTTTGTTATCCGCCTGAAGTGAAAGAAATTAAAGTAGCTGATTTGCCTATCGCACAGGTTGCTAATACTGAAAAAACATCGGAAAAATCGACCGCACTTTCCGCACAACCTAAAGCAGAGCAAGATCGTTTAGCGGAAAGCTTATTTAATAGCAAATATGCCGTATTTGGCTTTTTCTTATTGGGCTTAGGTTTGGCTTTTACCCCTTGTGTGTTGCCAATGCTGCCGTTGCTTTCAGCGATAGTGATTGGTCAAAATCAACGCCCTAATATGTGGCGCGCTTTCGCATTAAGTTTTGTGTATGTGCAGGGGATGGCGCTGACTTATACCTTGCTAGGGTTGATTGTGGCTGCAATTGGTTTGCCATTTCAAGTCGCTTTACAACATCCTTATGTGATGATTGGCTTATCAATCATCTTTATTTTGTTAGCCTTGTCGATGTTCGGTGTATTTACCTTACAGCTCCCAAGCTCCTTACAAACAAAACTCTCTTTACTTAGCCAACAGCAAAAAGCCGGCGCTTTGGGTGGCGTGTTCTTAATGGGCATGATTGCGGGACTTGTGGCTTCACCTTGCACATCAGCACCACTTTCTGGCGCCTTGCTTTATGTGGCGCAAAGTGGTGATTTGTTTACAGGTGCGATCACGCTTTATTTGCTCGCGTTGGGCATGGGCGTACCGCTGATTTTAATTACTTTATTTGGGAATAAAATCCTTCCTAAATCAGGCATGTGGATGGAAACCGTTAAAAAGCTCTTTGGCTTTGTGATGCTCGCGTTACCGGTATTCTTAATTTCTCGTATTCTGCCAGATGAATGGACACCAAGATTATGGGCGATGCTCGGTACCGCATTTTTCATTTGGTTTGCTTTCCAAATGCCGAAAAATGGCACAGGTTGGGTATTCCGAATTCTCTTTTTAGTGGCGGCAATGATTAGTGTTAAACCACTTCAAACTTGGGTTTGGGGCGAAACCTCAACACCAAGTGCGATCGAAAATAAAGTGGTTTCCCATGTTGAATTTAAGAAAGTAAAAAGCGAAGCTGAATTGCAACAAGCACTTGCTGAAAATAACAAACCGCTTGTGATGCTCGATCTTTATGCGGATTGGTGTGTGGCTTGTAAAGAGTTTGAAAAAGAAACATTTAGTGATCTAAGTGTACAAAAAGCTTTTGGTGATATGTTGCTCCTTCAAGTTGATATGACGAAAAACTCCGAAGAAAACCGTGCTTTAATGACAAAATATAAAGTGTTAGGTTTACCGACAATTTTATTCTTTAACCGAGATGGAAAAGAAATAGAGGGGAGTCGTGTTAACGGATTCATGCCGCCAGTTGAGTTTTTACAATGGATTCAGAAAATCCGCAAAGCGTAAGATTGTTTCCTAATAGTAAAAAGTATTTTTCGATTTGAGGTATTGTTTAGCTTTAAGTTAATCATTAATATACGCCCCGTTCTCAAATCACTTTTTATTTTTTATTAGGAAAACTTTATGAAAAACTTAGAAAAATACTCTCCGTATGTTTTAGCTTTATTACGTATCGTCGCTGCGTATATGTTTATTTTGCACGGCACAGCGAAATTCTGGGAATTCCCAATTTCGATGACGGGCGGTAACGGCGCAGTGGGCGATCCAATGATGATCGTCGGTGGAGTAATCGAGATTGTCGGTTCAATCCTATTAATTTTAGGTTTATTTGTTCGCCCAGCGGCATTTATCCTTTCGGGTCAAATGGCTTATGCGTATTTCTTTATGCACGCAGCTGGTCAAGGGAATTTATTCTTCCCAATCGCGAATGGTGGTGAACTTGCTTTACTTTACTCTCTCGTGTTCTTCTATTTTGTGTTTGCGGGTGCTGGTGCATTTTCTCTAGACAATCGCAAACGTTAATCAATTATCTCATTCATTTATTGCCCGCATTCGCGGGCTTTTTTATTTTTAAAATCGTTTAAATAAATCACCGCACTTTTAAGTGCGCTTACCAGAAAAATTTTTTCTATATAAAGGCAAACGTTTGCGCTATAATTCCACCCGCTTATTTTTAACCATTTAATGAAAGGAAAATGTAATGACAGATCGTCCAATTCGTCAGGCTTTACTGAGTGTTTCTGATAAAACCGGTATCGTAGAATTTGCTCAAGGCTTAATACAGCGTGGTGTAAAACTACTTTCCACAGGCGGTACCGCAAAATTATTGGAACAACATGGTTTACCAGTGACAGAAGTGTCTGATTATACGGAATTCCCAGAAATGATGGACGGTCGCGTGAAAACCTTACATCCCAAAGTACATGGCGGTATTCTTGGTCGTCGTGGTACAGATGACGCTATCATGCAGCAACATGGCATTGAAGGCATTGATATGGTCGTTGTGAATTTATATCCATTTGCCGCAACAGTAGCGAAGCCAAATTGTACGTTAGAAGATGCGGTAGAAAATATCGATATCGGCGGACCAACCATGGTGCGTTCTGCAGCTAAAAACCACAAAGATGTAGCGATCGTGGTGAATAATCATGATTTCAACGCTATTCTTGCGGAAATGGATAAACACCAAAACAGCCTAACGCTTGAAACTCGTTTTGACCTTGCGATTAAAGCATTTGAACATACCGCTCAATATGATTCTATGATTGCCAACTATTTTGGACAAATGGTGAAACCGTATCATGTGGCAGAGGAAGAAGACGCAAATGCGAAGTGCGGTCAATTCCCGCGTACTTTAAACCTTAACTTCGTGCGCAAACAAACCATGCGTTACGGCGAAAACTCCCATCAAAATGCAGCCTTCTATGTTGATTTAAATGTGAAAGAAGCAAGCGTGGCTACTGCTCATCAATTACAAGGTAAAGCCTTGTCTTACAATAATATTGCAGACACCGATGCGGCACTTGAATGCGTGAAAGAATTTGATGAGCCGGCTTGCGTGATCGTTAAACATGCAAATCCATGCGGTGTGGCTTTAGGTAAAGATATTTTAGAAGCTTATAACCGTGCTTACCAAACCGATCCAACTTCTGCATTTGGCGGCATTATTGCTTTCAACCGTGAATTAGACGAAAAAACTGCGAATGAAATCGTGGAGCGCCAATTCGTTGAAGTGATTATTGCACCGAAAGTATCAGCTGAAGCGCAAGAAGTCGTGAAACGTAAGAAAAATGTTCGTTTACTTGAATGTGGTGAATGGACATCACGTTCTGAACGTCTAGATTTCAAACGTGTAAACGGCGGTTTATTAGTACAAGATGCGGATTTAGGCATGGTTGATTTGGATGATTTAAAAGTGGTGAGTAAACGTCAACCAACTGAACAAGAATTAAAAGACTTATTATTCTGCTGGAAAGTGGCGAAATTTGTGAAATCCAATGCCA
>CBCSVJ010000051.1:0-6914 GCA_965143545.1 uncultured Haemophilus sp.
TCAGCAATATCGGCTTTTACGGCATACACATTTCCTTCCTCCGCCAAAGCTGAGTCAAGCTGGGCGGCCACGACCGTACAAACACTGCAGATTGGGGCTTTGATGTACAGTGATACTAAAGGGTGTGTGGCGATGGCCTGTTCGATGTCTTTCAGAGTGTGTAGTTGTTGCATGCCATGTACTCCTTTGAGCGATTAAGCACGTTTCAAATTATCTACCGTGTCGTGATTGACGATGGCGGCGAACGTGCCGTCCAGTTTGGCAATTTCGGCTTTGTCTTCATCGCTGAGAGCAAAAGTCCACCGCTTCAAGTTGATGTTTTATCATTAACCGAACACTTTTTTCAAGTGTACTTGATAGTCTGCTAAGTATTGTTCTACTTGTGGATTTTTAACTACATCGTTACATGTAAATGTCGGTAAACGGCTCATACCGAGGAATTCGTTGAGTTTATGAAAGTGCATGTACAAGTCATCCACGCTTTTTCCTTCAAAAAAATCGCCTTCACGGGTGAATGCTTCAATCGGCGCATTCCAAGTAACCGAAAGCATGTGTTTTTTGCCATGCAGCAAACCACCTGTGCCAAATCCTTCGGTCGGGCTGACACGATGGCGGCCGTCATTTTGATAAAGTTTTCCGTGTCCGGCGATAAATACTTCGTCTATGTATTTCTTCACTGTCCAAGGCTCGTGCATCCACCAAACAGGCATCTGCCAAATCACGGCATCCATCCACAAGAATTTTTCGATTTCTGCCTCAACATCATAGCCAGCATCAATCACAGTTTCTTTTACATTGTGTCCAAGTGCGGTCAAAACTTCTTTTGCTTTTTTGTGAAGCGTGTTGTTTAACTCACCATGCGAATGGCCGAATTCTTTACCACCGTTTAATAATAAAATGTTCATTTTTACTCCTAGAATAAATAATTTATAAAAAAGGATGTGATGTTTACGGATATTGTCTTCTGTTTACTCTCATGAAAGTGCGGTTATTTTATGATTTGTTTTTATTGAGATAAATAGGGTTTAGCTTTATGATGTAATGAATTAAATTCACTAATAAAAGAGAGTTTAAAGAGAAAATGCAGAACTTTAACGAACTGAATTATTTTTTGACGTTGGCGCAAACGCAGAGTTTTGTGAAAGCGGGGCAACTTTTGGGGATTTCTTCTTCGGCGTTGAGCCATAGCATGAATAATTTAGAAACGCGGCTGAACCTGCGTCTGTTCTACCGCACTACACGCAATGTGTCGCTGACCGAAGCCGGGCAACAGCTTTTCGACCAACTTTTCCCACTTTATCAAGCCATAAACCAAGAAGTCGATGCATTAAATGATTTTTTGAATACGCCATCGGGATTGATTCGCATCAATGCCCCTGCAATAGCAGCGGAAGCCGTGTTGTATCCAAAATTAAAGCCGATTTTGAACCAATACCCGAAAATCCGCTTGGAAATCGTGGTGGACGATCGTTGGGCAGATATTGTGAAAGAAGGATTTGATATGGGCGTTCGGTTAGGTAACAAGGTAGCGAAAGAGATGATTGCGGTGCCAATTTCCGCACCGCTCAAAATGGTATTGGTTGCCTCGCCCGATTATTTGGCGCAACACGGTTCACCGAAAAATATTGATGATCTGCAACAGCACCGCCTTATCGGCATAAAACTCTCCGCTGAACACGGCACGGAGATACAGTGGGAATTCAAATACAAAAAAGAGCTGATTACGTTCACACCAAGATCGCACTTTTCCATCAACAATCATCTGCGCCTGCAAGCCGTTTCAGATGGCCTTGGCATTGCGTGGATAGCACATATGAGCGTAGCGGATGCACTCAATTCGGGGCACCTGGTTGAGCTGTTGCCTGAGTATGCTATGACTTACGAACCGCTTTACCTTTATTACCCCAGCCGCCGCGGGCATTCCAATGTGTTTAAGCTGATTGTGGATGCGTTAAAAGTAAAAGCCGTTTGAAATTTCAGGCGGCCTTTTTCATAACAAAGAGCGGTCAAATGTTGAGGTGTTTTTGCAAATCATCTTAAAAATTAGACCGCTTGTATTGTCCTCATTACACTAATTCTTATCTATTCGCTTAATCAATAAAAAGACCGCCAGTACTAATGCAATCGCACCGCAAATCAAGCTTGGTATTGGGATACCATGGAGCTGAGGGAGATTTTCGTTCAACGATAAAATAGACGCTGCAATAATGAGTGCGGCAATAATCAACATAATGCCCACTCGTTCGACAGTCTTACGAAAATGCTCTAATCCGTGGATTTCATGTTCAAGACGAATTTCCTTATTGCTGATTTTTTGTAAGAAAATTTTGACTTCTTCCGGAAGCGAAAGCCAGTTGTTGTAGCTGTCAGCAATTTTTTCGAAATTTTCACTAATCACGCGTTTAGGTGAAAATCGTTTCTTGAGCATTTGTGTAACATAAGGTTTAAGTACGGCTGCAATATCTAATTCAGGATAGAGATAACGTCCGATCCCCTCAATCTGGGCAAAGCCTTTTGCTAGCAAATAAACGCCCTCAGGCATAATAATGCTATTTTCGCTCATAATTTTGGTAAAACGATTCATCAATTCACTGACATCTAACCCTGCCAAATTGCTTTCAGTGAGGAGCATGAAAATCTCAGAAAGATCATTTTCTAGCGTTTTTTCATTCGGCACATTATAACTGACAGCAAGCTGCTTAATGGTCTCGATGATTTTTCGCACATTTTTTTGAGAGGCATAATACAAACAATTTCCAAGTAATTCGCGTTCTTTAGGGCTGAGTTTGCCCATTGCCCCCAAGTCAATAAAAGCAATCTGCCCGTCAGGCGTTAATAGAATGTTGCCAGGGTGGGGATCAGCATGAAAGAAGCCAAACTCAAATACTTGTTTCATATAGAGATCTAATCCAAGTAAAGCAACATCTTTAGCCAGTAAACCTTGTTGTTCAATTTGTGCTTTATTGGTCACTTTTGAGCCATACACAAAATCCATACAAAGAATGTTATTGTTTGATAAATTCGAATAGGTTTGTGGGACTAAAATACGTGAATCTTGCTTAAAATTATTAGCAAAACGCTCAATGCTACGACGCTCATTTTCAAGGGAAAGTTCTGTTGTAATGGATTCTTTGAAGGTATTTAATAACGCTTTAGGTTGAAGGTTAGAAATAATGTCGTTGCGTTGTTCTAGAAAATTCACGAGATCTTGTAAGATAAGTAAATCTGCCTTAATGACTTCATCAATGCCTTCTCGCTTGATTTTTACCGCAACATCTTGTCCGTTTTTCAACCGCCCTTTGAATACTTGACCGATAGAAGCTGATGCCATAGGCTCTGAAGCAAGCGTTTCGAAATGTTCATGAATATCTATGCCTAAGTCACGCTGAAATTTCTCTGCAATATCAATGGGCTGAACTTCTACTGTATCTTGCAACTTTTGTAGTTCAGTAATCATTTCAACTGGTAGCAAATCGCGGCGATCACTTAACATCTGCCCTAATTTAACGTAAGTTGTGCCCAGCTCTTCCATCGCTCGACGGATACGTTCATATACGGACACGCTTCCACTTGATTCATTGGCTAACTTATTTGAAAGGGATTCCGGTAACCACTTTTCTAAATTACTGCGTTCAAAAAACTCATCTAAACCATAACGTAATAAGATTTCTGCAACCTGCTTGGCACGTTGAAATTTGTTAAAAATAGCCATTGTAACTTTCCTCTTTGTGCATGCTATTTGGCGAGTATTTAAAATAAGGTTGATTTGCGACTAAATTGAGACAGGTCTTTTACATCTCTAACTGAAGATTTTCGAAAATTGCTGATGATTTCAGTTTATCCATTCATCAATTAGATTTCTACAATTATTTCCAAGGCAATTCACATTAGATTTTTTTAATTTAATACTAATAATAAAAATCTCAATGCGCTAAGTTTTTTAGGTATTTTTGTAAATCATCTTCAAAATCTGACCGCTTGTATTTTTAAGATTATTTTCCTTTCTTCTGATTCATCAACCAATCACGGGCAGGTTCGAGTAAATAGGCGTAATCAAATGAGTACATATGCTCTGCTCCTTTGTGGGTTGAGTTTTCTGGAATTACGGTATTCGGAGTGAAACGGATAAAGTTGATATGTTTGCCTTGGTCGAGCATTTTTTGGACTTTTGCGTCTTGTTCGGTCTGCGGTAATTTGGCAGAGAACTCAGTTTCGGCGTAGCTGACTTTATCTTGTTTCAGCATTTTTCCAACTTGAGCCATGCCTGCGGAGGCTTTTGGATCGGCAGCCGAAACGGTATAAATAAACTTCGCTTTCTCCAATGGTTTTAAAACATTGATATCCCATTGACTGCCGACAAACATAGACGCCGCAAAGAAGTTAGGCTCGATACTATTTAGGTAGAATGAAATCATACCGCCCATGGATTGACCCGTGGTATAAACACGATTGGCATCAATCGCTTTTTCGGCGATCAGATTTTTGACAAGGCGTAAGGTCATGGGGACTTCTTCTGTTGTTTCCCATTTATCGTTGACTGCCGTTTCGGTGTAAGACGGTACAAGGACAAAGGCTGGGTATTTCGCCTGCGCTTCATCGGTTGCCCAGATGATGCCGCCGTAGCCTTGCATTAGTGGGGCTTTTACGCCTTTTCCTGCTGTGCTGGCATCTGCGATAAACATGACTAACGGATATTTGCGACCCGGCTCAAGATTTTTCGGGGTGTACAGGTTGTACTGCATTTCTTTGCCTGTTTTGGGATCTTTAAACGTTAACACTTCAAAACGTGGTGCAATTTGTTCACGCAAGGCAAGCAAGCGACTATCGTAGGATTTATCCGCGCCGCCGTATTGTTTGTCCCAAGCTGTATTTTGCATGTTTTGAGTCGTCACTGCTTTTTCAGTCGCATTTGAGGTGGCGTTGCAAGCGGCAAGCAACAAGCTTGCGGCAATCATCGTTACGGTTTTCTTCATCGTGGAAACTCCTTAAATTTTGCGGGAAATCATTAATTTTTTTCGATGCCTAAACGGTTCAACGCATCAATCGCTGGCTGGGAAATATGGTCGCCTCGTTTAGCAGACTCTTGATACCAATGCACGGCTTTGGTCATGTCTTTTGCCGTGCCGATGCCGTTTTCGTAGCAATGGCCGAGCCAGTATTGCCCGGTGATGTCGCCCTCTTCTGCCGCTTGCATGAAGTAGGCAAAAGCGGTTTTCGCATTCTTGGCGATACCTTCGCCGTTCAGATACATCAAGCCCAGATAACGCGGCGCTTTCATATGCCCAGCCTGTTGAGCTTGCTCAAAGTAGGGCATTGCATGTTGGTAATCCTGTTTTTGATACAAGGCGATGCCTTCGTCCAACAGGGCTTTCGCCTGCTCATTATGTTGCGGAACGGTAGAACAGGCGGCGAGAAGGGCTGTAGCGACGAGCGCGGATAGTTTGGATTTCATAAATTACTCCCTAACATGTATCGCAAGTTGAAATAATAGTACAAAGTTTCGTTTTAGACATCAAAGTGCGGTCAGATTTCAAGGCTTTTTATTTATCCCTTCACCAAAACAACGCATTAAACAATCCAATACGATGCGTACTTTTGCTGATTGCGCTGGCAGTCATGCCCAAATGCGGCGCGGCGGCATTCATGCTGCTATATTGCAGCACGGTAGCAAAAATATAAATAAGTTTGAATTGCTCCATTATAAAGCCCTACTTAAAACTGTTTGTTTAATTTAACGGATTATCAAGTTTATTAAAGGAGTATATAATACATTTCATTGCAAACAGATGAAGCAAGGGGTACCTTATGCCACATATCAATATCAAATGTTGTCCAAAGAACCTGTCTGAACAGGAATTGCAAGCCTTTGCAGATGATTTAACGGCGTTTGCCAGCGAGCGTCTAAACACGCCTGCAGAATTCATCACTATTGCCTACACTGAAATTCCGGATGATGAATGGAAAGAAAAGGTTTGGGACAAAGAAATTGAGCCAAATGTAGAGAACCTGTTACGTAAACCCGAATATGACATGTAACCTGCGCGTATCATCAAAACCCTAAAAAAATGACCGCACTTTACTCAGAAGAACACCATAAAACATTTAAAAAATTAGCGTTTAGTGTACTTTTCGCCACATTTGCAACGAGCAGTTTTGCCGGCTAACCGTTGCGCTATTTTGGACAAAATGAAACTGCCTACCATAGCCAAGTACCTTATGGGAACAATGAAAAAGTCGGTCATTATGCGACGGCAAGTGATGGGGCGAAAATTTATTTTGAACGCTATGGTAAAGGCTCGCCTGTAATTGTTTTGCATGGTGGATTAGTGGGTTCAACAGCTGAAATGGGCGAGTTTATTGACCGTTTAAGCTAAAATCATGAAGTCATTGCCATCAGCACTCGCGGTCATGGCAAATCTGAAGCGATGCTGCGTTTATCCGGCTTAGATTTCGAAAAAGAATATGTTGCCAATCTCAGCAAAATGCCTAAAGGCAACGTTCCGGTATTGCAAGATGGCGATAAGCTGATCCCTGATAGCTCTCTCATTCAGCGTTATCTAACCGAAACCTACGGCATTGATTTAGATAAACATTTAACGACTGAACAAAAAGCGATTGCTGAAGCCTTTCGCCGTATGACCGAAGAACATTTATATTGGACGGGCGTATATAACCGTTTCGTCGCTCCTCTCGGTAAACCATTTATGATTAAGGCAATGTTTGATGGCATGCCAACCGAACAAGCCGAAGCAATTTTTGCTGTGTTGCAGGAAAACGTGAAAAAAGAAATGCACGGACATGGTATCGGAAGACACACGCAATCCGATATTTACGCCTTCGGAAAAGGAGATTTAGACGCCATTAGCAACTACTTAGGCACAAAATCCTACTTTTTCGGCGAAGAATTAACCTCC
>CBCSVJ010000052.1:0-6864 GCA_965143545.1 uncultured Haemophilus sp.
AATCTGCCGTTGCTTATCAATTACTTGAAGGCTTAGTCACCTCAGACTCTGAAGTTATACTTCAACCAGGTGTGGCTGAAAGCTGGGAAAATACACCTGACTTCAAAACTTGGACATTCCATTTACGTAAAGATGCTAAATGGTCAAACGGCGATCCTGTTACCGCGCACGATTTCGTATTTGCGTGGCGTCGTTTAGTGGATCCTGCAACTGCAGCGCCTTATGCAAGTTACTTAAGTTACTTACAAGTAGAAAATGCACAAGACATTATTGACGGTAAGAAAAAACCGGCTGAATTAGGTGTTGAAGCAAAAGATGATTACACCTTTGTGGTTCATGCAACCAATCCTGTGCCTTATGCAGTCAGTTTAACGACTCACCAATCCTTATTGCCATTACCACAAAAAGTGGTCGAAAAATTGGGTGATGCATGGGTGAAAAAAGAAAACTACGTGGGTAATGGCGCCTATAAACTGACTAACCACATCATTAACGAAAAAATTGAATTTGAACGCAACCCACTTTATTGGAACGATAAAGAAACCGTAATCAATAGCGCTACATTCCTCGCTATTGAGAACCCAAGCACCGATGTAGCGCGTTATCGTGCAGGTGATTTAGACATGACCAATTATGGTTTACCGCCAGAACAATTCGCTAAATTACAAAAAGAATTGCCAGGCGAAGTATACATTACTCGTACCCTAGCAACTTATTCTTATGAGTTAAACAATAAGAAAGCACCTTTTGATAACGTGAATGTTCGCAAAGCCTTGAACTTATCCCTTGATCGTAATGTGATCACCGATAAAGTATTGGGCCAAGGTCAAACACCAACCTATGTGTTTACCCCAACTTATATCGAAGAAGGTCATCTCATTCAACAACCTGCTTATTCAAAAGAACCGATGGCACAACGTAATGAAGAAGCCATTAAACTCTTAGAAGAAGCCGGTTACAGCAAAGCGAATCCGTTGAAATTCACCATTCTTTACAATACTAATGAAAACCACAAAAAAGTGGCCATTGCTGCAGCATCTATGTGGAAAGCGAACACCAAAGGTTTGATTGATGTGAAATTAGAAAACCAAGAGTGGAAAACTTACATTGATAGCCGTCGTGCGGGTCGTTACGACGCGGCACGTGCAGGATGGAATGCGGATTACAACCAAGCAACAACATTCGGTAACTATTTCTTATCTAATTCGAGTAACAATACCGCGAAATATGCGAACCCAGAATACGATAAAGCCATTGCTGAATCTTATGTTGCAACGGATGCGGAAGGACGTGCAAAAGCCTACGCGAAAGCCGAAGAAATTCTTGCAAAAGATTTCGGTATCGTACCAATCTTTAACTATGTGAATCCACGCTTAGTGAAACCTTACGTAAAAGGTTATTCAGGCAAAGATCCACAAGATCACATTTACTTACGCAACCTTTATATTATTAAACATTAATTCGTTGCTCGTATTTAAGTGCGGTTAAAAATTATCGTGTTTTTTGACCGCACTTTTCGCCCATTTTGGTTGGAGTTATTATGCTCAAATTTATTTTTAAACGGCTGTTGGAAGCCTTACCAACGCTGTTTATTTTAATTACTTTTTCCTTCTTTCTGATGCGTC
Organism: uncultured Haemophilus sp.; assembly: GCA_965143545.1. Lineage (GTDB taxonomy): Bacteria > Pseudomonadota > Gammaproteobacteria > Enterobacterales > Pasteurellaceae > Haemophilus_D. The sequence goes on from CBCSVJ010000052.1 coordinate 1,626, forward strand.
TCGCCCCTGGTAGCCCGTTCACATCGGAACGCGCTTATCCACCAGAAGTCATGGCAAATATCGAAGCGAAGTATCATTTAAATGAACCATTACATAAACAATATTTCCTTTATTTGGAAAATCTTTCCAAAGGCGATTTTGGTCCCTCTTTTAAATATAAAGATCAATCGGTCAATGATTTAATAGCATCAGCCTTCCCAGTTTCCTTAAAATTAGGGATGGTCGCTTTTGCCTTTGCTGTGGTATTAGGTGTCACAGCGGGTACGCTCGCCGCACTCAATCAAAATAGTCGCTGGGATTATATTTTGATGAGTTTCTCAATGCTTGGCGTCATTATGCCAAGCTTCGTCTTCGCACCAGTCTTAGTACTGATTTTCGCCATTTATTTGGGTTGGTTACCCGCTGGTGGTTGGAACGGCGGTACCGCCATGTACATGATCTTACCTGTCGCCTCCTTAACTATCGCTTATGTTGCAGGGATTGCGCGTATCATGCGTGGCTCGATGATTGAAGTGTTACATTCCAACTTTATTCGTACCGCCAAAGCTAAAGGACTTTCTACCTCGAGAATCATTTTAAAACATGCTTTGCGCCCTGCTCTTTTACCCGTGATAACCTATTTAGGCCCCGCTTTCGTAGGGATTATTACCGGCTCAATGGTTATCGAAAGCGTATTTGGTTTACCTGGCATGGGGTTATTATTTGTAAACGGCGCATTGAACCGCGATTATTCATTAGTTTTGAGCCTCACTATCTTAGTGGGCACATTAACCATTTTATTTAATGCAATTGTGGATATTTTATACGCCATCATCGATCCAAAAATTCGTTATTAAGGACAAGTTATGACAGATTATCGTACTCAGCCGATTAATCAGAAAAATGCGGATTTTGTGGAACAAGTGGCTGACCGTATTGAAGAAATGCAACTGGAAGGCCGCAGCCTCTGGCAAGATGCGAAACGCCGTTTTTTCCGCAACAAAGCGGCCGTTGCCAGTCTGATTATTCTAGCGTTTATTATTGTATTTATTACCGTAGCGCCTTGGTTCTTCCCCTTTACCTATGAAGATACCGATTGGAATATGATGAGCTCCCCACCAACAATGGAAGGCTATCACTTCTTCGGTACAGATGCCTCGGGTCGCGACTTATTGGTACGTACTGCTATTGGTGGACGGATTTCATTATTGGTCGGTATTGCGGGTGCTTTCATTTCCGTAACTATCGGCACGATTTATGGCGCAATTTCAGGCTACGTAGGCGGTAAAACAGATATGTTGATGATGCGCTTTTTAGAGATTCTCAGCTCATTTCCATTTATGTTTTTCGTCATTTTGCTGGTGACCCTTTTTGGCCAAAACATTTTCTTAATTTTTATCGCTATCGGTGCCATTGCTTGGCTTGGCCTTGCCCGTATTGTACGCGGACAAACGCTCAGCCTAAAAAATAAAGAATTCGTCGAAGCCGCCATCGTTTGTGGCGTACCTCGTCGCCAAATCATTTTGAAACACATCATTCCAAATGTATTAGGCTTAGTAGCAGTTTATGCCTCGCTTGAAGTTCCGGGACTCATTCTATTTGAATCATTCTTAAGTTTCTTAGGATTAGGAACTCAAGAACCGATGAGTAGCTGGGGTGCACTCTTAAGTGATGGTGCTGCGCAAATGGAAGTCTCGCCTTGGTTATTAATTTTCCCGGCATTTTTCCTTTGCCTTACTCTATTTTGTTTTAACTTTATCGGTGACGGGTTGCGTGATGCACTCGATCCGAAAGATAGATAGGAGCGAATAATGAATCCTTTATTAGATGTAAAAAATCTCTACGTTCGCTTCAAAACACCAGATGGCGTCGTCACAGCAGTGAATGACTTAAACTTCACGCTCAATGCGGGGAGCACGCTCGGCATCGTGGGTGAAAGTGGTTCAGGCAAATCACAAACTGCCTTTGCTTTAATGGGCTTATTGGCGGCCAATGGTACAGTGGAAGGTTCCGCAATCTTTGAAGGTAAAGAATTGGTTAATTTACCGAAGGCTGAATTGAATAAAATCCGTGCCGAACAAATTTCCATGATTTTCCAAGACCCAATGACGTCACTCAACCCATACATGAAAATCGGTGCACAACTCATGGAAGTGCTGCAATTGCACAAAGGCTATGATAAACAAACTGCCTTTGCCGAATCCGTAAAAATGTTGGATGCAGTTAAAATGCCAGAAGCCAAAAAACGTATGGGCATGTATCCTCATGAATTTTCGGGTGGTATGCGTCAACGCGTGATGATTGCGATGGCTTTGCTATGCCGTCCAAAACTACTCATTGCAGATGAACCAACCACTGCTTTGGATGTGACCGTTCAAGCACAAATCATGACCTTGTTAAATGAGTTAAAACGTGAATTTAATACTGCGATTATTATGATTACTCATGATCTTGGGGTGGTGGCAGGTATCTGCGATCAAGTCATGGTGATGTATGCTGGACGAACCATGGAATACGGCACAGCGGAACAAATTTTCTATCATCCGACTCATCCTTATTCCATTGGCTTAATGGATGCGATTCCTCGCTTAGACGGCAATGAAGAACACTTGGTCACCATTCCTGGCAATCCACCGAATCTGTTGCATTTGCCAAAAGGTTGTCCATTCTCACCTCGTTGCCAATTTGCTACCGAACAATGCCAAACTGCGCCAAAACTGACTACATTTAATCACGGTCAATTACGTAATTGTTGGTTACCAGCGGAGAAATTTAACCTATGACAGTCTCAAACAACAAAGAATTACTCCTTGAAGTCAATCACTTAGGCGTCAGTTTTAAAATTAAAAATGATAAATCCCTTTTCTTCGCCAAACCGCAAACCTTAAAAGCGGTGAAGGATGTGTCTTTTAAACTTTACGCAGGTGAAACCCTCGGCGTAGTGGGTGAATCCGGTTGCGGTAAATCCACGCTTGCACGCGCTATTATCGGTTTAGTCGAAGCGAGTGAAGGGGAAATCTTGTGGCTTGGCAAAAATTTGCGAAAACAATCAGCGAAACAATGGAAAGAAACGCGCAAAGATATCCAAATGATTTTCCAAGATCCACTCGCTTCTCTCAATCCACGAATGAATATTGGTGAAATCATTGCCGAGCCATTAAAGATCTACCAACCGCACTTAAGCACCGCTGAAGTGAAAGAAAAAGTGCAAGCTATGATGTTGAAAGTTGGGCTTTTACCCAACTTGATTAACCGCTATCCGCATGAGTTTTCTGGTGGCCAATGTCAGCGTATCGGTATTGCTCGCGCGTTAATCATTGAGCCGAAAATGATCATTTGTGATGAACCTGTTTCTGCGTTGGATGTGTCAATTCAGGCTCAAGTGGTGAATTTATTGAAATCCCTGCAAAAAGAAATGGGGCTTTCCTTAATTTTTATCGCTCATGATTTAGCGGTGGTAAAACACATTTCTGACCGCGTGTTAGTGATGTATTTAGGCAATGCCATGGAATTAGGCAGTGATGAGGAAGTATATAACAATACCAAACATCCTTATACCAAAGCCTTAATGTCTGCAGTTCCGATTCCCGATCCGAAATTGGAACGCAATAAGTCCATCGAATTACTTGAAGGTGATTTGCCTTCGCCAATTAATCCGCCGTCTGGTTGCGTGTTCCGTACTCGCTGCCTAAAAGCCGATGAAAATTGTGCGAAACAAAAACCACCTTTCACCAGCCAAAACAACAGCCATTTTGTGGCTTGTTTGAAAATCTTATAAAACAAAAAGTGCGGTCAAAATTCACCGCACTTTTTACTTTTACAATTCTAACTTTTCTTCGATTACTTTAGCCAAATCATCTAGCATCGCATAACGCTTGCGATACATGGAGCGCTTTTTACTCGGCACATCATCAAGATTTCTATCTATTTCTAAAGGCAATTCCCAATAATCTTTCAACTGTCCACCTGATTCAGCAAAAATCGCATCATAATCTACAACATAATGAGAGCTTTGAATAAAACGCGATTTATTTTGATATTTTTGAGGAATACCTAACAATTGATTAAAGCCCAACACTTTCGTCAATGCTTTCATCGTTTCCACCATCAAATAAGCGGGGCGCAAACCATAACAAGTTTTTGTGAGTTGCTTGACCATCTCTTTAGAACCTTCAAAATTGGGCCCCTGCACTACAGAAATAAGCAATGACTCGCCAAGTTTGGCAAAAGTGGGTAAATACACTAATTCATTACGTGGTTTATGCCATAACTCCAATACCCAATAGCCTTCCATTGGTTGGTGTGTGGTCATCGACAATGTCATTTCAAAATCAGGAATTACCACCCCAAAACTTAATGGCGTTTTATAAATGGGTGTTGAAAGTGCAGTCAATTTTTCAGGTAAAAAACGTAGATTATCGCAGATAGCTTGGAAACGCTGCTTACGGTTAAAACGTTTATCTAAAAAGCGATAAACTAACGGATAACTATAATCTGCATGTTCATTTAATAATTTCACAAGGAAAGGATGCTGATTAATAAATTGCTCAAATTGAGCAATTAATCCACGGTGTGAAAAAGCGCGAAGACGATAACGTAAACGCTTAAGCGCATAAGAACGCCCTGGTCTATCGGGATAAACGGCTTCCGCTTTTGGCCAGCGATATTGATTCTCTTGAGATTCCATGGTGATTAATATAATTAAAGAGGCTTTAAATCACGCAAAGCGCGCATTCTCTCACAATTTCAGCAATTTTTCTATTTGTGGTATGCTAGGGCCAATTGATGAAAGGAACAATTATGTCTGAAATTAAACTGAATTATCATAAAACGCATTTTCTCACGAGTGCCCCCAATATTCGTTCAATCCCAGAAGATACAGGGATTGAAATTGCTTTTGCGGGACGCTCAAATGCAGGAAAATCAACCGCACTTAATGCATTAACCAATCAGAAAAGCTTAGCCAGAACTTCTAAAACACCTGGTCGTACGCAGCTCATCAACCTTTTTGAGGTAGAGCCGAATTGTAAACTAGTGGATTTACCTGGCTATGGCTATGCTGCTGTTCCTGAGAAAATGAAAATTGAATGGCAAAAATCCCTCGGGGAATATTTGCAAAAACGCGAATGTTTAGGCGGACTTGTTGTTTTAATGGATATTCGCCATCCTTTAAAAGATCTCGACCAACAAATGATTGAATGGGCTGTTTCTGCTGATTTACCGGTTATGTTACTTTTAACTAAAGCGGATAAGCTCAGTC
>CBCSVJ010000053.1:0-6762 GCA_965143545.1 uncultured Haemophilus sp.
GACCTTTTTGTCCATGGTGAAAAACGTGGTAACCCAAATTATCAGTAATTGTATAAGGAAAATCTTCATCCGCTACTTTGATTTCTTGTAAACCAATCACATCCGGTTGGTATTTTTCAATAATTGCTTCAAGTTGATGAGGACGGGCACGTAAACCATTAATATTAAAAGAGATAAATTTCATTTTTATTCCTAATGTGAAAAATTGTGGCTATTATACAAAATAATTGAAATCTTAACCGCACTTTTCCTGTTCCGTTGACTCAGCACTTGCTGAGCCAAATTTTTGAATCTGAGATTGAACGTTCTCACGATGCCACCACTCCCCTTCTTTAGGAAGAGTAAATACATCAAATGCCTGACCTTTAAATTCAAATTTCAATCTTGCAGCATGTAAATAAGTGCGGTCAATATTTTCAGTGTTTTTAGCATAAAGCGCATCGCCTAAAATCGGGCTACCTAAGCTTTTCATTGCTACACGCAATTGATGGGTTTTGCCTGTTTGTGGCTTTAAGATAAATAATCGTAAATTAGGCTCACAACTTACACTTTCAAAATGCGTAATCGCGGGATTTTCTTTCGATTGGCAAAGTTTCCAGGCGCCGTTTCTGGCCTTTTGCATATCCCCGACAATCAATCCTTGCTTCTTTTTGGGTTTCTGATTGCGAAGGGCGAGATAAGTTTTTTGAATATGGTGTTCAGAAAAAAGTCGGAAAAATTCAGCCGCACTTTCGGCGTTCAATGCTAAAATGAGTAAACCTGATGTCACTTTATCTAACCGATGTACAAGCCAGACTTGTGGCACGCCAAACTGCTCAGCAAGTAAAGTGGTTAAACCAATTTCACTCTGATCTTTATGCACACTTATCCCACAAGGCTTATAAATAATGATAAAATCATCGGTCTGATAAATAATGTCTAATTTCATAAGTGCGGTCAAAAATTAATGAGTTTTGAACATATTATACTGGTTTATATTATTCCCGTGTTAATTTGGGTAGCAGTTATTTCTGTCACCTTGCGTTTACTCGTCAAAAAACAAGCGGTTTCTGCTACGTTGTCATGGCTGATGATTATCTACCTTGTGCCACTGATTGGCGTCATTGCTTATTTAATTTTTGGTGAGATTAAACTAGGTACGCGCCGAGCCAAAGCCTTTCAATTGTTAAAACCTAAATATACCCAATGGCTTCAGCAACTGTCAGAACAAAAAGATCTGGTTACACATTCCCAGGATCCTCGTTATCGTGCTTTATTTAAACTAGTCCACCACCGCTTAGGTATTCCGAACATTCGAGGTAATGAATTACATATTCTCGACACGCCAGAAAGCATCATTCGAAGTATCATTCGTGATATTCAACAAGCACATCATTCCATTAATATGGTGTTCTATATTTGGAGCAATGATGGCATGATTAATGAAGTGAAACAAGCCTTAGAAGAAGCCGTGCAACGTGGAGTTAAAGTTTGTCTTTTACTCGATTCCGTTGGCAGTAATGCTTTTTTGAAAAGCCCTGTTTGTAAAGAAATGCGAGAAAAAGGCATTGAAATTACCGAAGCGCTACATGTAAATTTATTCCGGATGTTCTTCAGCCGAATTGATTTACGTCAACATCGTAAAATCATCATCATTGATAATCAAATTGCCTATACAGGCAGTATGAATATGGTAGACCCAAATTTCTTCAAACAAGACAGCAACGTAGGCAATTGGATAGACGTGATGGTGCGAATCAACGGTCCTGTTTCACCGATTTTAAACAGCTTACATGCTTGGGATTGGGAAATTGAAACCATGGAAGAATTACCTCTTTTATTGCCAAATTGTCCACTTGTGGAAATTGACGATAACGATACCCATTCTGTGCAAGTTATTGCGAGTGGTCCGGCGTTCCCAGATGATTTAATAGCTCAATCTCTTGCAACAGTCATTTATGCGGCAAGAGAAAGTATTGTAATCACTTCACCTTACTTTGTGCCAAGTCACAATATTGCTGAAGCATTACGTATTGCTGCATTCCGTGGTGTTGATATCACGCTTATTTTACCTAAAAACAATGATTCCTTGATGGTTCGTTGGGCGAGTCGAACGTTCTTTGATGATTTACTCGAAGCAGGTGTCAAAATTTATCATTTTGAAGCGGGACTTCTCCATACAAAAAGTGTGTTAATCGATAACAAGCTTGCACTCGTTGGTACAGTAAATATGGATTTACGCAGTTTCCTGCTTAACTTTGAAATCACTGTTGCCGTAGAAGATCGTAATTTTGCCAATGAAGTGGCCACACTCCATGAAAATTATTTAGCGAACTCTTCTGCACTCAATATGCAAGAATGGATCAATCGTCCTTTCTATCATCGAATCATCGAGCGGTTATTTTTCTTGTTTAGTCCATTACTCTAATTTTCACTGTAAATACAAAAAGGGCGTACATAAGTACGCCCTTTCTTTTTCACGTTTATGCTTAACGTTTTTTCACGATAAACACTAAAGCTACTAAAACAACCGCTGTTGTCACAAATCCAGCTAAACCTGATTCTGTAAAGCCTACCACAATGTAGCCTACAGCACTTGCTGTTGCGACAGTTGCTGCATAAGGTAATTGTGTGGTGACGTGATCCATGTGGTTACATTTTGCGCCAGTTGACGACAGAATCGTTGTATCCGAAACCGGTGAACAGTGGTCGCCACATACTGCGCCAGCCATAACTGCAGACAAACAAGGAAGTAATAATTCTGGTGCTGAGTTAGTCGCCATTGCCGCAGCGATTGGTAACATGATGCCAAATGTCCCCCAGCTTGTCCCTGTTGAGAATGCCATTGCTGAACCAAGGATAAATAAAATCACTGGTAAAAATTGAACTGGAATGCTGCCACTCACTAAAGAAGATAAGTATTTACCGGTTTGTGCATCACCCACCACTTTATTGATTGTCCACGCAAAGAATAGGATTGCAATTGCACCTAACATAGATTTAATACCGGCAATCCACGCTTTTCCGTATTCTTGTAAAGAAACTTGACGCTCAAGAATAATCAATAATGTTGACATAGCAACCGCACTTGAACCCCCAACTACAAGCGAAATACCGACGGTTGTATTTTCAAATGCGCCTAAGATACTAAATGGTTTTCCATCTGCCGCTAAGGCTTCACTACCTGTGTGAATCATCATAAAAACAGTGACGGTAATTAAGACTAAAATCGGTAAAATTAAGTTGCGAACTTTACCTTTCACACCTTCAATGACTTCTTCTTTATAATCTCGCTCCATGGCTAATTTTTCATGACGTGCCATTGATGCAATATCAAATGAGAAATAAGCCACAAAGAATACCATCAATAATGAGAAGATCGCATAGTAGTTCATTGAACTCATGGCGACGAATGCGCCCATTGGTGTATAAGAGGTAATAGAATATGTCGCCAATAAACCTGCTACGAGAGTAATAATGTATGCCCCCCAGCTTGATACTGGCATCATGACACACATTGGTGCAGCAGTAGAATCAAGAATGTACGCTAATTTTGCACGAGAAACTTTGAAACGATCAGTAACTGGACGTGCAATCGCACCTACAGCAAGACTGTGGAAGTAATCATCGATAAATGTCACAAACACTAAAGATGCCGCTAATAATTTCGCACCGCGACGACCTTTAATTTTATTTTGTGCCCATTCAGCAAACGCACGGTTGCTGCCTGACACAGTTAAAAGTGCGGTCAATACGCCAAGTAAAACTAAGAAAAACACGATATTCATATTTGAATTCATGCCTTCTTCGCTACTATAAACTAATGCCACAACATTATCTTTTAAATAAATAAGTGCATTCAATGGATTGAAATCAACCAACATTAACGCACCGACAATAATCCCAGCACTGAGGGACACCAAAACCCGACGAGTTGCAATTGCTAAAATAATCGCAAGTAATGCGGGTATAATTGAATAAATAGATGAAGAATAATCGACTAGTTCCATTAAGTTATACCTAATAATTTAATGGAGACAACGGCAAGAAAAGACACAATTATGACCAGACCGAACCGTAGCGCTCCATAGTTAATACACAAAAACTATGACAGTCACGTTCCTTTCGAAGACGTGACCAACCGAATAAGATGACGCCTATTCGATTTCGGCAATCATTCCTTTCCTTTCCCTTCAACGCTATCCACTCCAGGAAAATACTTATAATGACCGCACCTCTACTGTTGTATAGGATGGTGAGAGATTACATTAAAATGAATAAAATTACCAATAAAATCTTGCACTTTCAGTGAAATCTATTCTTTTATTAAAAATGACGTATTAAGTTGTTAATTCATTGTTACACAATTTTATGAGTAAACGATTGCAATAGTATAGAAAACAGGTCACTCCATAATATGGAGTATGATGAGATCAGACCAATTAATTCTTTAATTTAGACGAATTAATATTTACCAAATATATTATTTTCGTTATTATTGTCTTCCTTAAAATAATTAAGCATTCACACACATAAAAAAGAGGACATCATGAACGAATTAACAAAAGGTTTAACTAACCTTCGTAGTTTACGCGCCGCTGTACGCGATTTAACATTAGAACAAGCTGAAAGTTCACTTTTAAAATTACAAGCTGCTGTTGAAGAAAAACGTGCTCAAGCAGCTGAAATTGAACAAGCTGAACAAGAGCGTCGTGCGCGTATCGCAAAATATAAAGAATTAATTAAACAAGAAGGTATCACGGCAGAAGAATTAACGGCAATTATTGGTATTGCACCTTCTTCAATTCGTAAAAAACGTGAACCTCGCCCAGCAAAATACAAATATACTGATGAAACTGGTCAAGAAAGAACATGGACAGGTCAAGGCCGTACACCTCGTGTGATTCAAAAAGCCTTAGATAAAGGTGCCTCTTTAGCTTCTTTTGAAATCTAATTTCACATTAATAATGTAGAACCCATTTTTATGGGTTCTCTTTTTTTATTTATCTTGCAAAATATTCATTATGTTAGAAAAGAAAATATTACTGACCGATTGTCCTGATGATAAAGGCTTAATCGCCAAAATCACCAATATTTGTTACAAACATCAATTAAATATCCTTCACAATAATGAGTTCGTTGATTTCGAAACAAAGCATTTCTTTATGCGTACCGAATTGGAAGGAATTTTCAATGAAGAAACCTTGTTAGCTGACTTAAATTATAGTCTTCCGGCGGGGACAAATTGCCGCCTAATCAGTGCTAAACGTAAACGTATCGTGATTTTAGTCACCAAAGAAGCGCACTGTTTAGGTGATATTTTAATGAAAAATTACTACGGTGCATTAGATGTAGAAATTGCGGCTGTAATTGGTAATCACGATAATTTACGCGAATTAGTCGAACGCTTTGATATTCCATTCCATTGTGTCAGCCATGAAGGGCTCACGCGTGTAGAACACGATAAATTACTTGCTGAAAAAATTGATGAATATGCGCCTGATTACATTGTATTAGCAAAATATATGCGCGTATTAAATCCAGAATTCGTGGCGCGTTATCCAAATCGTGTGATTAATATTCACCACTCATTCTTACCCGCATTTATTGGTGCCAAACCCTATCAGCAAGCTTATGAGCGGGGCGTAAAAATTATTGGTGCAACGGCTCACTTTATTAATAATGAATTAGATCAAGGTCCGATCATTATGCAAAACGTGATTAATGTGGATCACACTTACTCCGCCGATGCCATGATGCGAGCAGGGCGTGATGTGGAAAAAACAGTCTTAAGTCGTGCGCTTGATCTTGCCTTACATGATCGTATTTTTGTGTATAAAAACAAAACGGTGGTCTTGTAATGAAAGCAATCACCTTAGAGCCGATTTTTCATATTGAAGGTGAAATCAACTTACCGGGTTCGAAAAGCTTATCGAACCGAGCATTATTATTAGCAGCATTGGCTAAAGGTACCACAACGGTCACTAACCTGTTAGACAGTGATGATATTCGTCATATGTTAAACGCCCTTAAAGCGTTAGGTGTGAATTACCAACTTTCTGAAGATAAAACTTGCTGCGAAGTTGAAGGCTTAGGTGGTGCATTTCAGGTTGAAAATGGCTTATCACTTTTTCTTGGCAATGCTGGTACGGCCATGCGCCCTTTGACGGCTGCACTTTGTTTAAAAGGCAAAACTGAAGGCGAAGTCATTTTGACTGGTGAGCCACGTATGAAAGAACGCCCAATTAAACATTTGGTAGATGCACTTCTTCAAGCGGGTGCCAATGTTCGTTATTTAGAAAATGACGGTTACCCACCGCTTGCGATTCGTAATCAAGGGATTAAAGGTGGCGTGGTTAAAATTGACGGTTCAATTTCTTCTCAATTTTTGACCGCACTTTTAATGGCTGCACCGCTTGCTGAGGGCGATTTAGATATCCATATTATAGGTGATCTAGTCTCAAAACCTTATATTGATATCACCCTCGCGATGATGAAAGATTTTGGTGTTTCGGTTGAAAATCAACATTATCAAGTGTTTAAAGTGAAAGGTAACCAGTCCTATTTGTCACCAGGCAAATACATGGTAGAAGGTGATGCGTCATCTGCCTCTTATTTCCTTGCCGCTGCTGCAATTAAAGGCAACGTAAAAGTGACGGGAATTGGTAAGCATTCCATTCAAGGCGACCGCCTATTTGCCGATGTGCTAGAAAAAATGGGTGCAAAAATCACTTGGGGGGATGATTTTATTCAAGCAGAACAAGCTGAACTCCATGGCATTGA
>CBCSVJ010000054.1:0-6757 GCA_965143545.1 uncultured Haemophilus sp.
CGATTAATTCTTTGGTGAACGCTTTGGAACCGTTTAATTTCCAGTTACCCATCACTAAAGGACGACGTGCCATTTTTGTTTCTCCATATTGAATAAATAAAAAGTGTGTTTACTATACCAAACTTTGGGCAGATTTCTTTGTGCAAAATCACATTTTGAAAATTTTTTTGGGTAAATGATGATTATTTTGTGCCAAAAAGCTACAATCTACTGTACGGAACCGATAAAAAATAAATTATTTTATAAATAAACGGAAAAATAGGTCTGGTAACAATGAAAATTTTCAAAGCCGAACAATGGAATATAGAAGTGCTTGCTCCACTCTTTGAAGCCTATCGACTTGCCAACGGAATGAGTGAAAATCCTGACCGCACTTTAACCTTTCTAACAAATCGTATGCGTTTTAATGAAAGCATGTTTTTTATTGCTGTAAACGAAAACGCACAGGCGATTGGTTTTGTTCAACTTTATCCTCGCTTATCTTCTTTACAACTACAGCGCTATTGGCAATTAACTGATATTTTTGTCAAAGAAGATAAACATCAAACCGATATTTATGCAGCGCTTATTTCTAAAGCAAAAGAGTTTGTCCGTTATACACAATCTAACCGTTTAGTAGCGGAATTAAGCCAAGCGCAACAGAATATTTTAGAACGCGAAGGATTTAAGCTAAACACGAAAAAAAGTTTGTTTGAATTAACTCTCTAATGCATACGCTACTCAATCAATATTGGGATTACTTACGAATTGAACGCCAAGTAAGCCCACATACCCTCACTAATTATCAACATCAACTGGATGCCATTTTAGCGATTCTCGCTGAAAAAGGTATTCAGCACTGGCAGCAAGTGAATCCAAGTGTGGTTCGCCTTATTTTGGCGGAAAGCCGTAAGCAAGGTTTAAAAGAAAAGAGCTTGGCATTACGTTTATCTGCTTTGCGTCAGTTTTTCAGCTATCTTGTGCAACAAGGGCAAATGAAAGTGAATCCGGCAACAGGGATTTCAGCGCCGAAACAAGGCAAGCATCTACCGAAAAATATTGATGCTGAACAGGTCCAAAAGTTACTTTCAAATGACAGCAAAGATCCGATTGATTTGCGTGATCGAGCCATGATGGAGTTAATGTATAGTTCAGGGCTTCGCTTATCTGAATTGCAAGGCTTAAACCTCAATAGCATTAACACGCGAGTACGCGAAGTCAGAGTGATTGGTAAAGGGAACAAAGAACGTATTGTGCCTTTTGGACGCTATGCTTCTCATGCAATTCAGCAATGGTTGAAAGTACGCCCTTTATTTAATCCAAAAGATGACGCCCTTTTTGTGAGCCAACAGGGAAATCGCCTTACTCATCGTTCTATTCAAAAACGAATGGAAACCTGGGGCATTCGCCAAGGATTAAACAGCCATCTCAATCCACACAAACTACGCCACTCTTTTGCTACTCACATGCTGGAAGCGAGTTCAGATTTGCGTGCCGTTCAAGAGCTTTTAGGGCACAGCAATTTGTCCACCACGCAAATTTATACGCATTTAAATTTCCAACACCTTGCAGAAGTGTATGATCAAGCCCATCCTCGAGCAAAACGAAAAAAATAAACAAAGTGCGGTCAAAAATCATCGTCTTTTTTAACCGATCTTCTAAACAAAAAGGCTACCTTCTGGTAGCCTTTATTCATTCAACTATAAGCTAAATGCTTGAATATAAGGAAGTTTACCTTTCTTCAGCATGTCTTCAATACCGCTTTGGTGATCATTTTCACCTAAACCACGTAATTCGAAGGTGACACCAACGCTGTTGTCATAAACCACTTGATCGTTACGTTGATTTTGGCGACTCGTCACATAACGTCTTGCGCCAACGCCTAAAGACCAACAGCACGAGTTATATTGCACGCCCACATATTGCTCAACCGGTTTTTTCAATGCAATATCTTGATAGTATTTTCCAACAAGCGCCCAGTTATCCGACACTTCCCATGCACCCACAACACCAACCTGTTTAATGTCTTGTTGGTAACGGTTAGCAGAAGCACCCAAGTTTTGGTTGATGTACTCTTTGCTCGCATAACGATAATTTAACTGAATCAGATTATTCTTCATCGGGTTAAATTCCAAACTACTATTCGCCAATGAGGCTTTATCTAGCAATGTATCGTATTGGTAGCTACCGCGCCAATTCCATTTATCGCTAATTTTCCAGTTAGACTCCAAGGCCCAAGAAGAAGAGGATTTTGGCGTACGATTATTTGGATTATCATCAATTTTTGATGCCGTTAAATAATAAATTTGTCCTGCTGAGAAATTGAAACGCTCATCGGCATTTTTATCATAAAAACGAGTTGTTCCCCCAACTGTCACCTGGTTTGCTGATGAAATACGGTCTAAACCACTATAACGACGATCTCGGAACAAAGAATAATAATCTTGTTGAACTAACGCGGAATCATAACCAAAACCAAGGTAATTATTTACACGTTTTGAACCGATATTACTTTGATCTTTGTATGGTCGATACAGATATTGAACATGAGGTTCAAGCGTTTGTGTATAACCATCAAATAAAGTTTTATTACTCGCTAAAACCGTTTGTAAATCTACTTTTAATTGTGGCAATACACGATTTACCGATTTTTGTACGTCTTCCGCCGAAGAAGAAGAGCCTTTTTTCTGGTTATAATGGGTCGCGTAAAGTTTAGTCTCAATATTCAAGCTACCATATTTATTTGACATCGCTGTTGCCAAACTTGGTTCAACATGAAAACGCCATGCTGTCGGCATCAAGGTACTATCATTATCAAAACGTACTGCTTGTGAGAATAACTTGAAATCTACCCAACCGTTCGCCAAATCATTTTTGTAATAATTAAAGTCGATTTGTGGCATTGCACGGTAAGGCCCGACAGAAACTTCATCAAAAATTTGGAATTGACGCGCAGAAATCGCAAAGTTGTAATTTGGTTTATAGTAAGCAATACGAGCATATTGGTTTGCGTAACCATCAGTACTGCTACCGTAATCAGAATCAAAATCGGTAAAATAACGCTTATCGCTCACTTTTGTGTAATCGATATTTAAACGCCAGTTTTCAAGAAAAGAAGAATGATGTTTCCAATAGAATAAATGACGCTTACGGCTATCGCTAGTATATTCATCATAACGATCACGTCCTAAATATTCTCCTGCAAGTTTACCTTCACCAACGGGTGTCAAATAACGGAATTCACCATTTAATTGCCATCCACGGCGTGACATATATTTTGGTGCAAATGTGGCATCGTAATTTGGTGCAATGTTCCAATAAATTGGTTGTTTATACCAATAACCATCACGGCTAGAATGACCGACTGTTGGCATTAATAAACCTGAACGACGACGATCACCAATCGGTAATTGTAGATAAGGAGTATAGAATACTGGCACACCTAATACTTTAAAACGTGCATGCCAAAATTCAGCATATTCTTCTTTAATGTGCTGACGGATCTCAGAGGCATCTACTGCCCAAGCATTATCATCTGGTAAACAAGAGGTAAATGTTGCATTTTTCATTACGCGGTAATTATCTCCCAACTCGATTTCTTGCGCTTTACCGCGACCTTGACGTCCTACAAGTTGGTAGTCAGCATCGGTGACGTTACCGTTTTTGCTATCTAAATTAAAACTCGCATCATTCCCTAATAGATTAATTTGATTATCTTTGTAATCAAATCCGCCTCGCAAATAAGCCCAACGCTGAGCTTCATTCCCCTCACCTGTTTGTTTGACTTCAACTGAATTCCCAACCAAATGACGGTTTCCTTGTTTCAAATCCACATTGCCTTGATAAATCGCCTGAGTTGGCTGATTAATCTCTGCTTTATCTGCTTCAATATAAACTGGCAAATTATTGACATCACCTTTCACGACCTCACCAGTAAAATGAGGCACACCAAGCAAACATTGAGAATGCAGATCGGCCAAACTTTGTTGACTATAAAGTGCGGTCAGAATTGAGATTGAAATTAAGGTATATTTTTTATTCATAATTCAGTTCTTATTCAGATGAAATTAGGGGGATTATACTGGAATATCACTTACAACAACAGCCATTTATATGGTCGTTAACTAACCCCATAGATTGCATAAAGGCATAGCATGTCGTTTCGCCAACAAAGACAAAACCACGCTTTTTCAACGCTTTTGACATTGCTTTTGAGGTTTCAGTTCTGGCGGGTACCACAGAAATATCGGGAACATCATTGATAATCGGTTGATGATTCACAAATGACCATACAAAATCACTGAAATTTTCACCGCACTTTTCCATGGCTAGATAGGCTTTAGCATTTTTTACAATGGCTTCCAGTTTTGCTCGATGGCGAATAAGCCCGGTATTCTCCATGCAACGATCAATATCCTGCTCAGTCATTTGCGCGATTTTGGCAGGATTAAATTGATGAAATGCTGCTCGATAGGCTTCTCGTTTTTTCAATACGGTGATCCAGGAAAGCCCCGCCTGTTGCCCTTCTAAACAGATTTTTTCAAACAGCTTTTGACTATCAAATTGTGGCTTGCCCCATTCCTTATCGTGGTAGTCGATATAAATCGGAAGTTCACCTACCCAAGGACATCTTGTACTCATGCCATATCCTTTTTGAGTTGTTCATAGATTGCAACAAAATCGGGCATCACCCCACGCCACAAATGGAATGAATGAGCCGCTTGAGCTACCAACATACCAAAACCATCGCTGACATTATTTAGACCTAAGGATTTACAATAGGCAATAAAAGGCGTGTCGCTGCCTTTGGCATATTGCATGTCATAACAGGCGCGGGCCAATGATAAGATTGCTCCATCAACGGCGGCGGTATGCCCGCTTAATCCGGCCGAAGTTGCATTGATCACTAAATCGTAGGTTTGCGCGGGAATCGCATCCATCGCGACAGCTTCAATTGTGCCGTAAGGTTTGAACTTATCTGCCAGTTGTTGCGCTTTTTCTAGGGTGCGGTTAGCCAAGACAATCTGCTGTTGTGCTTCCAATAAAGGTAGTAATACCCCTTTGGTTGCTCCACCAGCACCTAAAATCAAAATACGTTGTTGTGGCTGAATCCAACCTAAGCGTTGTAAATCCGTTACTAAACCAATGCCATCGGTGTTGTCCGCATAGAGTTTTCCATTAGTCAATTTTTTTAGTGTGTTACAGGCTTCTGCCAGTTTCGCCCGCTCGCTATGTTCTTCAGCGAGTGCATAGGCGCGTTCTTTAAATGGTGCAGTGATATTGCAACCTTGTGCCCCTTCAGCAAAAAAGGCCTGTAATTGCTGCTCAAAATCCTCAAGGTCACCTAATTTGGCAACATATTCCATCGTTTGCTGGGTTTGTGTGGCAAATAAGCGGTGTATTAACGGCGATTTACTTTGAGCAATTGGATTGCCCCAAACGGCATAGTTCTGAATATCTAATCCTTGTCTGAAAAGTTGGTTTGTAAGCAAATCGCGAATTTACGATGGATTTTGTGCTTGACCAACAGCTTCATCAAGCACGGGGAAATCTGCCCCAAATTGGGAACGCACGGCATCTGCGATGCGGCAAGGTGATTGGCCGGTTAAGTTCGCGCTGGTCGAGGTGAGGGCAAAACCTGTTTTTTCGCACAAGGCTTTGACGGCAGGATGAGTACATAAACGCACCGCAATGCTATTAAATTGTCCCGTCAGAAAATGTGGAACTTCTGCCTTTGCCGGCACCACCCAGGTGATCGGATGCTCATATTGTTCCTGTAAGCGTGCAAGTTGTTCGTCAGAAAAATGGGAAAAATCGATAAATGGCTGCAAAAAATGCAAGCTCGGTGCAACTAAAATAAGACCTTTTTCAATCGGACGCTGTTTTAAATCGAGCAATTTTCTGACCGCACTTTCACTCAGCGGATTACAGCCCAAACCGAATACTGCCTCAGTAGGATAGGCAACCACTTCGTCTTGCATTAAACGGATGGCAATTTGTTGTACATTCATTTTTCGTTCTCAAAAATATGTCGACAGCCTTTATTTGCACATTGCCACACTTGGTGTTCGGCATTTTCACTTTTTAATAGTGCGAGTGGAAAATGGCATTGTGGACAAGGAATAGCATAGGGTTTTGCTGGCAAGGAAAATTTGCAATGGGGAAAGTTATCGCAACCATAAAAGATTTTCCCTTGTCGTCCACGTCGAGCAACTAAATGCCCTTTATGGCACTCTGGGCAGTCAATGGATTGTTCTTCATCCTGTTGCTCATGCACCACAAAATCACAATCGGGATAATGGCTGCAGCCAATAAACATACCAAAGGCACCTTGTTTGAGTTGGAGTGAGTTGCCACATTGCGGACAGGTTTCATCAAGCTCTTTCAACACCTTATGTTCCACCTTATGCAAGGGACGCAAATAATCACAGGCGGGATATGCTGTACAACCTAAAAATAGTCCTTTTTTACCCTGTTTCATTTGCAAAGGTGCACCGCATTGTGGGCAATATTCTTCGTGTTTTGTGTGTTGGAAAAGACTTTGACTCATACGCTGTCCCTATGCTTGTAGCATTGCTTCCAATTCTTCCTGGGCCGCTAACCAATCCATTTCGACTTCTTCCAACGCTTTCTTCACCTCTACTTGCTGTGCCAAAAGTGCGGTCAATTTTTCTTTATTTTCTGCGCTGTAGAGTTCGGAATCAGCCAATTGATTTTCAATCTCCGCAAGTTTGGAGGAATGTTTATTCATTTTTTCCTCCTGTTGGGATATTTGTTT
>CBCSVJ010000055.1:0-6735 GCA_965143545.1 uncultured Haemophilus sp.
GGTGCAAGCTCAAGAGCGTGTAAGCCGATTAACATTACAGGACCGTAGATTAAGAAACCGATTAAGGTCATTAAGATGAAGTCAGTTAATTGATATGGGTTTTCATACCAAGCTGCATAGTTTGCAAGCTCTGCTTCAGGTGTAGCTGGGTTCATCCAGTATGCTACAACTGCTGCTGTAGTTAAGATCATGAAGATGAAACCGGTTAAACCACGTTTACCTTTGAAGACTTTATCTGATACCCAACCACATAATAATGTACCTGGAACTGCTGCTAATTCATAGATTGTGTAAGCCCATGCAGTACCTTTGATGTTGAAGTGTTTTACTTCACTTAAGTAAACCGGAGACCATTTCAATACGCCGTAGCGGATTAAGTATACGAATACGTTAGCAATCGCGATGTACCATAACAATTTGTTTTTCAATACATAAGTGACGAAGATTTCTTTTGTGCTTAAATCGTTTTCGTAAGTTTTTTCGTTATAGTCATCTGGGTAGTCATTACGCCATTTTTCGATTGATGGTAAACCACAAGATTGTGGAGTATCACGCATGACGAAGTAAACTGGAATTGCACAGAGCATTGCCGCAATACCCGGATAGTAGAGGGATTGTTGCCAAATGTCTTTTGCTTGTGCTTCGATACCATGAGTGCTGAAGAACACTGCACTTGCTAATAGCACCATTGCACCCGGCATCATACCACCGATGTTGTGCGCGGTATTCCAGATAGATACGATAGTACCGCGTTCTGATTTAGACCACCAGTGTACCATTGTACGACCACATGGAGGCCACCCCATACCTTGGAACCAACCATTTAAGAAGATCATTACCCACATGATGGCAACGCCAGAGGTTGCCCATGGGAATAAACCCATCATGGTCATACAAAGACCAGAAAGCAATAAACCAAATGGTAAGAATACGCGAGGGTTCGAACGGTCAGACATACCTGCCATTACGAACTTAGATAAACCGTAGGCAAGACCAGCCGCTGAGCCGATAACACCTAGTTGCGCTTTAGTGTACAAGCCCTGTTGAATTAAACCGGGTTGTGCTAAGTCAAAGTTTGCACGTACAAAATAGTAAGCGGCATAACCAAAGAAGATCCCTGCAAACACTTGCCAACGTAAGCGTTTATACGTGGAATCAATTTTCTCCGCTGGAAGTTCCGCAATGTGCGGAGCGGGTTTAAATGGTCCAAACATAATTTCTCTCCAAAATCATTTTAATTATGAGTCCACCCCCATGATGGGGATAGCGTGCATGATAAAATAAAAATAGAAATTAAAAAGAGAAATAATTCAAAAATGTGATGCATTTCACAAAATATTTTTTAACAAATGAGCGAATTCGAAAATTGTGTGATCTATCTCACAAAACAGCTTTCTTTTTCGCTCAGAATGTTGTGAATTTAACCGCTCTCCCATACAATAGCCATGGAATTTGTAACAGTTTTTACGTTTCTTTTTATTAACATTTTGGCTTTGGGGGTAACAATGGGATTATCGCCTAATATGTATCGTGATGTGGGTGATTTTTCACCTATTTCGACGGATGTGATTATCATTGGTGGCGGTGCAACAGGAGCGGGGATTGCTCGTGACTGTGCATTGCGTGGAATTAACTGTATTTTATTAGAGCGTCGTGATATTGCGACAGGCGCAACAGGCCGTAACCATGGTTTGTTACATAGTGGTGCGCGTTATGCCGTAAACGATCAAGAATCAGCAGAAGAATGTATTAAAGAAAATAAAATTCTGCGCAATATCGCTCGTCACTGTGTGGATGAAACAGAAGGTTTATTTATTACCTTACCTGAAGATTCCCTTGATTATCAAAAAACCTTCATCGAAAGTTGTACCAAATCCGGTATTGAAGCTGTCGCCATTGATCCTAAACTAGCCCAAATTATGGAACCATCAGTAAACCCTGATTTAGTTGGTGCCGTTGTAGTGCCAGATGGTTCAATCGACCCTTTCCGTTTAACGGCTTCTAACGTGATGGATGCCACCGAAAATGGTGCGAAAATGTTCACTTATTGCGAAGTGAAAAGCTTAATTCGCGAAGGTGGCAAAGTAATCGGTGTGGATGTTTACGATCACAAAAATCGCGTAAACCGTAAATTCTTTGCGCCATTAGTCGTCAATGCTGGTGGTATTTGGGGACAAGGCATCGCAGAATATGCGGATCTCAAAATCAAAATGTTCCCGGCAAAAGGTGCATTACTTGTCATGGGGCATCGTATCAACAAAATGGTGATTAACCGTTGCCGTAAACCGGCAGATGCGGATATTCTTGTACCGGGTGATACTATTTGCGTTATCGGTACAACCTCTAGCCGTATTCCTTACGATCAAATTGACAACATGGAAGTGACTCCGGAAGAAGTGGATATCTTATTCCGTGAAGGGGAAAAACTCGCGCCGAGCTTGCGTCATACTCGTGTATTACGTGCTTATGCGGGCGTACGTCCGTTAGTAGCGTCTGATGATGACCCATCAGGTCGTAATGTGAGTCGTGGTATTGTGTTACTTGACCACGCAGAACGTGACGGCTTAGACGGCTTTATCACTATCACTGGCGGTAAATTAATGACTTACCGTTTAATGGCAGAATGGGCAACGGATCTCGTTTGTAAAAAACTCAACAAAACAGCACGTTGTACGACAGCTGAACGTCCATTGCCAGGTTCAAGCGAAAGCCGAGCAGAAACCAATCAGAAAGTCATTTCACTTCCAAGTCCGATTCGTTATTCAGCGGTGTATCGTCATGGTTCTCGTGCAACTCGTTTATTAGATAAAGAACGTCTTGATCGTTCAATGGTGTGCGAATGTGAAGCCGTGACAGCGGGCGAAGTCCGTTATGCCGTTGATGAATTAAATGTGAATAACTTAGTGGATTTACGTCGACGTACTCGTGTGGGTATGGGGACTTGCCAAGCTGAGCTTTGCGCATGCCGTGCGGCGGGTTTAATGAACCGTTTTGACGTGGCTACACCTCGCCAATCGACCACACAATTAACCTCTTTCATGGAAGAGCGTTGGCGTGGTATTGAGCCTATTGCATGGGGGGAAGCGATTCGTGAAGCGGAATTTACTTCATGGATGTATGGCAGTGTGTTGGGCTTAAACGATGTTCAACCACTTGAAACTGACAAACAGCAAGGGACGGATAACAATGAATTTTGATGTAGTGATTATTGGTGGCGGCCTTGCAGGTTTAACTTGCGGCATCGCTCTACAAGAACAAGGCAAACGTTGTGTCATTATCAATAACGGCCAAGCAGCGATTGATTTTGCATCCGGCTCATTAGATTTATTAAGCCGTTTACCAAATGGTGCGGTTGTTAAAAATATTCCTGAAAATTTGACCGCACTTGCAGCTCAATTACCACAACACCCTTATAGCATTATGGGGGCTGAACGTGTATTAGCGAAAGCACAAGATTTCGAAAAATTAGCGGAATCATTAAATTTAGATTTAATTGGTTCAACTGCAGAAAATCATCTTCGCGTAACGGGTTTAGGTAGCTTACGTGGTGCATGGCTTTCACCAAATAGCGTGCCAACCGTACAAGGCGAAACTGCATTCCCGTATAAAAAAATTGCGGTTTTAGGCATTGAAGGCTACCACGATTTCCAACCAGAATTATTAGCGGATAACCTTACACTCAATCCACAATTTGCACATTGTGAAGTAAAAACGGGCTTTTTAAATATTCCTGAATTGGATCAGTTACGTGCCAATTCTCGTGAATTCCGCAGTGTAAATATTGCTCAAGTTTTAGAATATAAACTGAAATTTGATGATCTTGTGGCTGAAATGAAAGAAGCCGCGAAAGGTACAGAAGCGATTTTCTTACCCGCTTGTTTCGGTTTAGAAAATCAAGAGTTTATGGAGTCACTTCGCAAAGCAACTGGCTTGCCATTATTTGAATTGCCAACTTTACCGCCTTCTTTATTAGGTATGCGTCAACGTATTCAATTACGTCATCGTTTTGAGAAATTAGGCGGACTCATGATGAATGGTGACAGCGCATTAAAAGCACATTTTCATGGCAACAAAGTTCGTGCTATTCAAACTCGTTTGCACGAAGAGGAAGAAATCACGGCAGAGCATTTCGTCTTAGCTTCCGGCAGCTTCTTCAGTAAAGGTTTAGTCTCTGAATTCGATAAAATCTACGAGCCCGTATTCCATTCTGACATTATCGGTGTGGAAGGCTTTAACGATACCGATCGTTTTACTTGGACAGATCACCGTTTCTCAAATCCACAACCATACCAATCTGCTGGCGTGGCGATTAATGCGCAATGCCAAGTCCAAAAGGGCGGTCAATTTTTAACGACTTTATATGCCGTGGGTAATGTGATTGGTGGTTTCAATGCACTAGAACTCGGTTGTGGTTCAGGCGTGGCAGTGGTAACTGCGCTTGCTGTTGCTGATGAAATTCTTCACAACACACATTAAGGAGGCGTTATGAACATTCAACAATTAATTGAAAATGCAAAACAATCCCTTAATGCACCACAACATCATCATGCCTTTGATGAAAGCTTTGAGAGCTGCATTAAATGTACGGCTTGTACCGCGGTATGTCCGGTTTCGCGTCAAAATCCAAACTATCCAGGTCCAAAACAATCGGGTCCAGATGGTGAGCGTTTACGCTTAAAATCAGCCGAACTTTATGATGAAGCATTGAAATACTGTACTAACTGTAAACGTTGTGAAATTGCCTGTCCGTCTGATGTGAAAATTGGTGACATTATCGTTCGTGCAAGAAATAAATACCTTGCTCAACAACACAAACCAGCCGTGCAAAAATTACGTGATGCGATTTTAAGTAACACCGATATTATGGGGTCACTTAATACACCGCTTGCACCAATTGTGAATACGATTACAGGTTTGAAAGCGACAAAATTTATGTTGGAAAAAGCGTTAAAAATCAGCCGTCATCGTACGTTACCAAAATATTCCTTTGGTACGTTCCGTAGCTGGTACATGAAGAAAATGTTGGAAAGCCAACAAAAATTCGAACGCAAAGTGGCGTATTATCACGGTTGTTATGTGAACTACAATAATCCACAATTGGGTAAAGAATTTATTCAAGTGTTCAATGCCATGGATATTGGCGTGGTGTTATTGGAAAAAGAAAAATGCTGTGGCTTGCCATTAAGCGTGAACCAATTCCCAGAACGTGCGAAAAAAATCGCGCAATTTAACACCGATTATATCGGTAAAATGGTGGATGAAAATGGCTTGGATGTGATCAGCGAAGCATCAAGTTGTGCCTTAAATTTACGTGATGAATATCATCATATTTTAGGTATCGATAATGCGAAAGTTCGTCCGCATATCCACATGGTGACACCATTCTTATATCAACTCTTTAAAGAAGGTAAAACCTTACCGCTTAAACCATTGAAATTACGTGTGGCTTATCACACCGCATGTCACGTGGATAAAGCAGGTTGGGCACCATACACCTTGGAAGTGTTAAAACAAATTCCAGGTTTAGAAGTGGTGATGTTACCATCACAATGCTGTGGTATCGCAGGGACATACGGTTTCAAAGAAGAAAACTACGAGGTTTCCCAATCTATCGGTAAAAACTTGTTCGATAACATCAATGCTGGCGGATTTGATTACGTGATCTCTGAATGCCAAACTTGTAAATGGCAGATCGATATGTCATCTAACGTGACTTGTATCCATCCATTGACGCTATTGTGTATGTCGATGAATCAAGCTTAGTGAAAAGAGCGGAAACTGATAAAAAAGTGACCGCTCTTTTTGTTATTCAATCCAATATGGAGAATTAATTATGCAAAAAATCTTCAAGGTTTCTTTACTTGCTGTGTTTTCCTCTCTTGCAGTAAACAGCTTCGCCAGCACGGCAGAAGTGAAAGTGCTTGAGCCTCAATTAAATTATCAACAACTTCTTACTCAAAGACAGGTCGTGGATGAGTTGCTTGAACAAGCGGTGAAGATCCAAAACTCGCCCGCTCGTGTTTCAAATGCAGGTTTTACCGCGAAACTTCCTTCCAATATGGAGCGTATTGCGGATCTTTTATTAGAAGCGTATAAGCTTGAGCCTTATCGTGTAGATTTTTTGTTTGGTGCAGCGAATGCCAATATTTATAACGGCAATACAGATAAAGCCATTGAGCTTTACCAAAAAGTGCTTGATGTTGCTCCAGATGATGTGAAAGCACATACTTACTTGGCCGCATGGAATCGTTTTAAAGGCAATCAAGCGGAAACCACTAAACATTTAGAACGCTTAAAACAACTTTCCCCTGAAAGTGCGAGCAAATTAGAGAAAGTTTTTGCCGTAATTGACAAAGCAGCTAATCAACCAATTACCGACAAACTCGAAACCAAGTTACCGGCACAATCTGCAATTATTACATTGGGCTATGCGTTAAATCCAGATGGCAGCATGCATGATATTTTAGTGCAACGTTTAGAAAAAACCTTAGAAATTGCGAATCAAAATCCAGATGCGTTAATTATTGTGACAGGCGGTGTGCCACAAAACAATAAAACCGAAGGGGATTTGATGAAGCAATGGTTGATTGAGAAAGGCGTTGATGCAAGCCGTATTTATTCTGATAACTATGCGCGTTCAACCGTCGAAAATGCGCTTTTCTCTCGTTACTCTTTAGCGAAACATAAAATCAAACATGCCGTGTTGATTAGTTCGGGTAGTCATGTTCGTCGTGG
>CBCSVJ010000056.1:0-6664 GCA_965143545.1 uncultured Haemophilus sp.
GAAAAGCACTTAGTGAATCGCTAAGTGCTTTTATTTTTATTGCTTTTCAATTTTTGAGATAGTCTTTTTTATTGGATCAATTTCAGCCCGAATGTGAAAGGCTTTCGCTAAATTCTCCGCATTTAACACGGCTTGCGTTTCACCTACAGCTAACAATTTTCCTTTATCTAATAGAACAATTTCATCACAAAATTGATAAGCCAATGAAAGGTGATGAATGGCAACAACACACGTATGTTCCGGTGTGAGTGATTTAAGCTGTTCCATCATATCAATTTGATAATAAGGGTCGAGTGGTGCAATCGGCTCATCGACCAATAAGACAGGGGATTCCTTAATGCAGCAACGAGCAAGTTGTACACGTGCTTTCTCGCCACCTGAAAGTTGTTGAAATGGCTTATCGAGCAAATGAGTCACCGCAAATTTTTTTGAAAACGCTTGAATTTTTGACCGCTCTTTTTCTTTTGGTAAAGGTGCAGCTAAGCCTAATGCAATCACATCATAAACGGATAAATCCCAATGAATTTGCGTATTTTGTGCAAGATAAGCAATGTATTGGCTTTTTTCGGGAGCATTCATTTTGCTTAATGGTTGATTATCGAACCAAATCTCCCCTTGTTTGAGGGGAAGGATACCCGCGATGGTTTTCAATAATGTGGATTTCCCTGCACCATTGGCGCCCATAATACCAATCAACTTACCTGATGGAAGCGTACAGTTGATGTCATTTAAGCAATAGGATTGGGTGAGTTTTTCAATTTTAATCATAGATTTTTCTCTGTTGCGTTAATAACATCCAAATCAAGCAAGGGGCACCGATAAGTGCAGTCAATGTGCCGATGTAAATATGTGAAAACAGTGGGATATATAAAATCGCCAAATCAGCCAATAAGAGCAGTAAAGCTCCAATTAACGCACTGGTGAGGTAAAGCTGTGACGGACGAGCTTTTAATAAAATACGGGCGAAGTGTGGTGCGATTAAACCGATAAACCCAATGGTACCAGTTTGCGGAATGGTCGCACCGACTAATAAAGCTACGCCAAAGGTGCTGATGAAAAAGCTACGTTTGGGATCCACGCCCATGGTACTCGCTGTTTCTTCACCAAAGGTGAGTAAATCTAAGTATCGGCGAGTATGGTATAAACAGAAAATTCCTGCCAGAACAATCGGGAGAGAAATGAGCAAGGTATCTAATTTCGCCCACATTAATGAGCCTTGTAGCCAACGGTAAAGTTCGGCTAATGCCCATGGGCTTTCAGCGTTGGAAAGCAATAATGCAATCGCTGAACCAAGCAACATATTGACCGCTAAGCCGCTCAGAATCATCATCGTGGTGCCGTAGTTTTTGGCGATCAAATACACAATTAAAAAACTTAAAAGCGCACCAATCACACCACCGGCTAAGAGCAGTGAAAATGGCACGGCAAAATAATAAAGGATAAATACACTAGCAGCCGTAGCACCAGAGCTACTGCCGAGTAAGCCTGGACTCGCTAATGGATTTTGGAAAATACCTTGCATCGCATTGCCCGCTATCGCTAGGCTAGCGCCTGTCAATAAAGCTAAACCAATGCGAGGAAAACGAATATCCCACAGCACCATAGAACGCATATCGGTGAGCACACCATCGGCATTTTTGAGATGGGCGAAATCGCCGAGCTGATGATAAATCGCAAAGCCGCTAATCAACAGCAACACGAAGAAAAGTGCGGTATTTAATTTTAGTGTTTTGGTCATAGGTTATTTCAACTGTTGATAAATCTTCTCCGCCCCTTGCCACACACCGTGATCGAAACAATAGGTATATTTCATCGGGATGCTGACAATCGGTTGGTTTTTGAAAAAATCTTGCAACATAGGGTGATGCAGCAATTCGGCTTGCGCATTGTAACCTTGTTTGTCAGTCAGAGAAATCAGTACATTTGGTTGGCTTAAAATCACTTTTTCTAACGAGAAGTTTTGTGCGTTAAGTAGTGTTTTTAACGGTGTTAATCCAAGCAAATTTAACAGTACAGGATATTGCGGATAATAACTCTCTACCACACCTGTTTCCGACAAAATTAGTGTGTCGGTAAGCGGTCGATTTAAGTGAAAGTTTTCCGATTTGAGTTTTGTTACTAAATCAGCCGCCTTTTGCTCATTACCCAGTTGTTTGCCTAATTCTAGAATCAGCGCAAATAATTCATCAGGCGTTTGTGGGCTGTCGTTAATTGGGATGATTTTCACACCAAGCTTTTTCAGCTCTGTGACTAATTGCGGATAAAAGGTTTCGTTAATCAGAATAGTTTTATCCAAATAGGGCAATAATTCCGTTAATTGCGGTTCCAGAACAGGTTTATCAGTGTTAATTTTATCCAACATCATCAACGGATTTTTCGAATAAGGTGACTGAGCAGCAATTTGTGAAGGCTTAGCCAGTTCGATAAGTAGCCTGTCACTGCAAAGCGTAAGCGAGACAAATTGTTCCGAAGCCTGAGCGGTAAACGGAAGGAAAAGTGCGGTTAAAATTAAGCGAGTTTTTTGCATATAGATAATGATACGCTACGCCATCAAGAATGTAAAAAGGCGTGCTAAGCACGCCCTTATTAGTGGGTAATAATTAGAACGAGCCTTTCAACCCAACATAAACATTACGTCCTTCTTGGCCATAGCCCAGTACGTTTTCGTATTTTTTATTGAATACGTTGTTAAGATTTGCATAAATCGTCAAACTATCCGCCACTTTATAGTTCACGCCGAAGTTTGCCAAGGTGTAGGATGGCAATTTCACTTTATGTGTGCTGTAAGTTGGTGAATAGTAGGTATCCATGCGTTTGCCTGTGTAAGATACATTTACATCTGCACCCAATTTTTCAGTGATTTGGTATGCTAAGCCCGCGTTCGCTAAATGTTTTGGACGACGTGCTAGTTCAGCGCCTTTGCTGTCTCGGGTTTGCGTGTAGGTGTAGTTTGCATAAGCGGTTAATGCATCGGTGATTTTACCGTTATATGCCACTTCAACGCCTTTCACTTTACTCTTGCCTTCAAGGTTTACGGCACGGCTTGCATAAGTGGTAAAATTGATCACTTCACTGCTAATCGCATTTTTCACGTTGCGAGCGAAATAAGTCACATCAAAGCTATGACGACCATCATTGGTTTCAAATAAGAAACCAACATCGCCACCTAAACTTTTCTCGGGTTGTAAATTTGGGTTGCCGATATAGCGCGCGTTGTAACCGTAATATTCAGTGATCGTCGGGTTTTGGATCGCTGAACCGAAACTTGCGTGTGCTTTCACATTATTGTGTAAACGGTAAGCGCCCGCGATGCGGCCAGTCCATGAGTTTTCATATTCAGAGCTGTCAGTGTAACGACCACTGATATTTAAGCTATGATCTGCATCGTGTAATAAGCGATATTCTGCCGCTAAGCTTTTCTCAACAAGCTTTTTATTGCCAGCATTGTTGAAATAAGACGAGTTGAAATCTGTTTTTTGATAGTCAGTTAAGAAGCTTAAACCTTGCGTGAGAGTGCCTTCACGATCAAAATTGACGTCTAATTGATAGTTTGCGTTGAGTTTTTTCGCATCGTAAGCCGATGTGTAGCCAACGGTATCGCTGTCAGTTTTGAGATGGCTTACCCCAACTTTGTGTTTAAGCAATTCATCATCGTTACCTAAGAAACCACTTAATTTGAATAAGGTGTCACGTGTGCGAGTGTAGTGACCTTTTTCATCCGTTGCGCTGTTATCAAAGTTAGCAGTTTGGCTGCTGTGAGAGGTTAAGAAATCGAAACCTTTTTGGTTATCGTCATAGCCGAAACGAAGAGAAGCGTTATCACGATGGAATTTATCGCGTTCGCTTGAGCCACCGGTACTTACCGCTGTGCCATCTTGCGCAGTGTAGTTAAAGCGGTTTTTGCTGAGTGCTGAAATGCCTTTGGTGTGGTGACTGTCACCATGTAAAGCATAATAGAAATGGTTGTTTGAGCCTGAAAGGGTTAATGAACCATCTACCGTACGATTCGAGCCTGTGCCAAAATCGTAATCGACGTTGAAGGTTTTGCCTTTTTCTAAGCCTTTCTTCGTGGTGATATAAATCACACCACCCATCGCATCACTTCCCCAAAGGGCAGATTGCTCGCCGCGTAATACTTCGATGCGGTCGATATTGCTTAATGCTAAGCCACCGAAATCAAAGCCATAACCAGAAACAGGGTTCACTTTCACGCCATCAATAATTACGGCAGTGTGGTTTGCATCTGCACCACGTAAGAATACATTAGTTAATGTACCACGACCACCCGATGCGCTCACAGCTAAACTCGGTACCGTTTTCAACACATCACTGACATAAGTTGCACCACGCTGTGCAAAATCTTTTTCGGTTAAAACGGTAACAGATGAAGCCGTTTGATGAAGGCTAGTTGGTGTGGCTGAGGCAGAATAGACATTAATCACATCTAATTTCGCCACGTCTTCAGCGCTCGCTAATGCTGGAATCGCTAATAAAATCGCTGAAGTAATCACATTTTTTTTCATTTTAAAATCCCTAGGATAAAAGTCTGTATAAAAGCGCCAGCAGTTTACACATTAGAGGCTTGGCAAGCAAACTTCTGGTGATGAAAATAACTCATCATGAAAATGAATGAAATTTAAGAGAAATAAAAAATTTAAGGATTTTTCTGACCGCACTTTTTCGCCTTTATCCGCCCTATAGTTTCAAGTATAATGCCTATATTTTTCATCACATTGTTATTAAAAAATTATGAGTACAAAATTCAACGTAAAAACATTCCAAGGTATGATTTTAGCCTTGCAAGAATATTGGGCAAATCAAGGCTGTACCGTTGTGCAACCTTTTGATATGGAAGTGGGCGCAGGTACTTCTCACCCCATGACTGCATTACGCGCATTAGGTCCAGAGCCGATGGCATTTGCTTATGTGCAACCTTCACGTCGTCCGACCGATGGTCGTTATGGCGAAAACCCAAACCGTTTACAACATTACTACCAATTCCAAGTGGTGATTAAACCGTCTCCAGATAACATTCAAGAACTCTATTTAGGTTCCCTTGAAATGCTCGGTTTTGATCCAACACAAAACGATATCCGTTTCGTGGAAGATAACTGGGAAAACCCAACTTTAGGTGCATGGGGTTTAGGTTGGGAAGTATGGTTAAACGGTATGGAAGTCACCCAATTTACCTATTTCCAACAAGTAGGTGGCTTAGAATGTAAACCGGTAACAGGTGAAGTAACTTACGGTTTAGAGCGTTTAGCCATGTACATTCAAGGCGTGGATTCGGTGTATGACTTAGTTTGGTCTGATGGCCCGCTTGGTAAAACCACTTATGGCGATGTGTTCCACCAAAACGAAGTCGAGCAATCAACTTACAACTTTGAATACGCGGATACCGATTTCTTATTCTACTGCTTTGATCAATACGAAAAAGAAGCGAAAAGCTTATTAGAATTAGAACGTCCGTTACCATTACCGGCTTACGAGCGCATTTTAAAAGCGGCACACAGCTTCAACTTGTTAGATGCACGTAAAGCGATTTCGGTCACAGAGCGTCAACGCTATATTTTACGCATTCGCGCATTAACCAAAGGCGTGGCTGAAGCGTACTATGCGAGCCGTGAAGCCTTAGGTTTCCCAGGCTGTAAAAAATAGGCAAAAAAACAACCGCACTTTAGCATTAACACAACGATATAAGGAGATAATCATGAAAGATTTTCAATACCCAGACGATATCTACACGGAAGCAGAAACTGATCCGAATACACTCGCGAATTTAGGCCCATTGGCTAGATTAGCGGGTGTTTGGGAAGGTAAGCGTGGTGTGGATATCAACCCAAAAGCAGAAGGGCCAGAAAAAGATCCTTATATCGAACGTTATGAAGTCCATCCAACTGATGGTCAAACCAATGGTCCGCAACTCTATTATGGATTACGTTATCACACCCATATTGTACAACCAGGCGAAGTGGAAACCTTCCACGATCAAGTGGGTTATTGGTTATGGGAACCTGAAACAGGCAATATTTTATTAACAGGTAGCATTCCACGTGGCCAAACCTTTATTGCGGTAGGTAATGCACCGGCTGATGCGAAAGAGTTTACTGTAAAAGCTGTACGAGGTTCATTAACAAACGGCATCATTTCAAATCCGTTCTTAGAGCGTTCATTTACAACGGAAAGTTTTGAAATGACGGTGAAATTCCATGATGATGGTACTTGGTCATACGATCAAACGACAACCATGATTATCCCGAATTATGATGCGCCATTTGAACATCGTGATCGTAACCGCTTAACCAAAATTGGTGAACCGAAATTGAACCCAACTGCGGCAGCCGAACAAGAAGGTGAATAATGAAACCTATTCTTTATTATGCGGCAGATTGCCCGGATACAGCGCCATTTGTGGCAGAGTTAAAACGCTTGGGTGTGGATTATGAGGCAGTGGAAGTATTATCTTCTATTCCAAATTTGAAACAATGGTTGCGCTTGCGTGATCGTCACGCCGCATTTGATGATGCAAAAGCACAAGGCTATGCAGGCTTTCCGGCATTATTGTTGGATGATGATCGCGTTATTTTAGATGAATCCAAATTAAAAGAGATTTTTTAAAGTAATGAAGAAAGTCGGTTTTTTGCAATTTTTATTTAGAATTTGT
>CBCSVJ010000057.1:0-6618 GCA_965143545.1 uncultured Haemophilus sp.
TAAACTTCTATAAAGCAAATGAAGCTTATCTTCAAGGTCAATTAGGTAACCCTGAAGGTCCTGATGCACCAAACAAAAAATACTACGATCCACGTGTTTGGTTACGTAAAATGGAAGAATCAATGTCTAAACGCTTAGAGCAATCTTTCGAAGACTTAAACTGCGTTGATGTTTTATAATCCATAAAAATAGACTAAAATAAGACCGCACTTTCTAGTGCGGTTTTTTATTTTACATAACCTAAATATCGAGCATAATCTATGCAAATAACAAAACAAAATTGGTTAGTCACCCTAATAAACTTCGCGGTAACGCTTTTCTTCCTTTCGATATTTATTGTCAAAGGAGGATATAATGCTGCACCTGCTCTACTGATGTTAATCGGTTTAGGTTATGGCGTTTATGCTTTAATCAAGAAACCGCTTTTAAACTTATCAAAAGTTGATAAATACTTAATTTATAGCTACCTTTTTTATTTTGTTACCTTTTTACTTTCTCTCAGTATTAACGGGGGAAAAATGCGCGATCTTGATACTGCAAGCCGCGTCGTTTTCTTTGTTCCTGTTTTCCTTTTATTATTGAAATACCCTATCAAAACTTGCGTTTTGAGTTACTCTATTCCGCTTGGTAGTATTATTTCCCTTTGCGTAGCACTTTATGATAAATTTATCTTGAATCTACGCCCTGAGCAAAATCCTCGAATTATGCACATTCAAGGGGGTGATATTTCTATGTCATTAGGTATTTTTAGCCTAATTATTGCCCTCTATGCCCATCAGAAAAAAGACGTAAAGTTAACCACTCTGAGTGTTATTGGTGGTTTATGTGGCATCGTAGGGAGCTTGCTTTCTACTGCTCGAGGTGGATGGGTTGCATTGCCTTTCTTGCTTGTTGTTATTCTTTATATTTATCGTCATTCTCTTTCAAAACGTTTTTTCCTGACTTTCTTTGGGATTATTGTGGTCGCGAGCATTGGTATTAATCAAATGCCCAATAACCGCATTATGGAACGAATTAATGTTGCTCAAAAAGATATCCAGCTTTATCTAGACAAAAATAATGGTAACACCTCTCTAGGCGCTCGTTTTGAAATGTGGAAAAGTGCACTTGAAATGGCAAAAGAAAAACCTTTGTTTGGTTGGGGAATTCAAGGTGCAACAGAAAAACGTAAGCTAGAGACAAAAGAAAAAATTGTCACTGGCAATATTGGAAAATTTACTCATGCCCATAACCAATATTTAGATGACCTCTCAAAGCGCGGAATTATTGGGTTGCTTGCCTTGCTTGCTGTTTTATTTATTCCTCTACGTGCCTTTATGAAAAAGCTAAACACCACGAACGATGAGGTTAAGCTGATAGCCACTTTAGGTGTTGCCCATATTTTATCTGTGATGATTTATGGCTTAAGCCAAGGTTTCTTAGTTCATAATTCAGGTACTATTTTTTACTTTTTCTTAACGATTGTGTTTTATGCTGCAATACGAACACACCAGAAGGCAGAATAATGAAAATTTTAGTCATTCGTAACGATAAACTGGGCGACTTTGTTCAAGCATTCCCTGCTTTTGCGATGTTGAAAGCCTCAAATCCCGAGCTAAAACTGACCGCACTTGTGCCAGCTTATACCGCCCCGCTCGCTCAAATTTGCCCCTATTTAGATGATGTCATCATTGATAGTGCTAAGAACGACAAAACTGATTTCAATCGTCTTGTTAAAGAAATCAAAGAGCAGCAATTTGATGGCATGATTAGCTTCTTTTCCAATACCCATAACGGTAAATTAGCTTGGAAAAGTGGGATTCCTTATCGTCTTGCACCCGCAACAAAATGGGTGCAAATCCTTTATAACCATCGTTTAACACAACGCCGTTCACGCTCAGAAAAATCTGAAGCAGAATACAATCAAGATCTTGCTCGTGCATTCTTAAAGAAACATAACATGCCGATTGTGGAACCCAAACCGCCTTATCTTTCACTTCCTGAAAGTGCGGTTAAAAATCAACGTGTTTTTCTTCAAGAACAATTCGGTTTATCGGCTGATAAAAAATGGGTATTTGTGCATAGCGGAACAGGTGGTTCAGCAACAAGTCTTTCGTTGACACAATATGCTCAATTGATACAAGGTTTGTTAAGCGAATTTGATTGCCAGATTATCTTAACAGCAGGACCTGGTGAAAGTGAAAAAGCCCATGAGTTAGCGGCAAAAATCGACAGCCCAGATGTGGTTGTTTACGATAAGAATAAAGGATTAGTTGATTTTGCACATTCTCTGGCTTGTGCGGATTTATTCATTGCAGGCTCTACTGGACCATTACATTTAAGCAGTGCATTCAATGTGCCAACGATTGGATTCTATCCAAACAGTCGCTCATCTCAGCCTCGTCGTTGGAAACCGATTAACGATGCAGACAAACATCTTGCTTTCTGCCCGCCAAAAGGGAAAGAAGAAATGAACCTAGGCTTAATTTCTATTGATGATGCCTTAGTGGAGATTGTCCCCTTCGTGCGGAAGATGTGGCAAGCGAGCAATTGAGTTTAAGCATAACTGCACAATCCAACCTATTGCGGCGGCAAAAACAACAGTACCAATTCCAACTGTGCCGCCGAGAATATAACCTAACACACAAACTGACACTTCAAGGCTTGTTCTCACAATCCCCACTTTTAAATGAAGTCGTTGACAAAGTCCCACCATTAAACCATCCCGCGGGCCTGCCCCTTGATGACAGGTTAAATACAATGCCGTCCCTAATCCATAAAGCAAAAGCCCAATTCCACCAAATAAGATTCGGCTAAAAAGTGCGGTTGGTTCTAGCACAATTTTCGTGGTTAAGCCAAGGAAAAAGGCAATCACAATAATATTCAGAATGGTGCCAAGCCCAAGCCTTAATTTGAGGGGAATCCAGGCTAACATCACCAAACAGCTAATCCAAAATGATGACCAACCGATACTCACCTTAGCTTGTAATGCCACACCTTGAGAAAGCACGGTCCAAGGTGAAGAGCCCAAATTAGCGAGCACAATCAAACCATCTCCAATGCCCAGTATTGCTAATGCAAATAAGAGCATCGACATCGTTTTACCTTCGACTGACCATAAAGATTTAGCTGCCCAACTGGTGTGAGGAATCACCCGTGCTTTTTTCATATTATTCCTGTTTATGTTTAACGCCAACATCATAATGGGAAACCCAATAAAACCCAAACATTTTAACGTCATATGATATAACCGAATTGACTGATAAATATCATAAATGTGATGCAGATCACATTGTCAAAATTGTCATCACTCATTCACTGACTTAAAATAAGCTACCCTTTTTAATCAGGACATTATTATGCTTGCATCTCTTCAAGATATTTTGGATACCGTAAAATCCAACACGCTCACCTATCAACAAAAACTCATGTGTTTAGGCAATATTGCCGAGCGATTATTTGACCCTCGTGAATTATTAGGTTACACGGATGAAGAATGGCAATTCCTTCAAAATCAAATGATCTGTGATTTAAATGAAGGCTATGCGATTTATCGCCCACGTTATATTTTGCCGGATTACAATGTGTATATTAAAAAAGGCTGTGAATTCCTTGAATTGCCCGCGCCAAAAGATCTTGATGAAGCATTAGATGGCTTATTGATTTTATATTCCCACGTGCCCTCCATTACTACATTCCCGGTTTACATTGGGCGATTAGACATGCTACTTGACCCGTTTATTACCGATGAAGAACAAGACTACATCAAAATTAAACGTTTCTTAAATCATGTGGATAAAACTGTGCCGGATTCATTCTGTCATGCCAATATTGGGCCTTATGACACCAAAGCTGGGCGTTTGATTTTAAAAGCGGTGATTGAGTTGGAAGCACCAACACCCAATATGACTATTCGTTATGATAAGAGCAAAACAAGTCGTGAATTTGCAGAATTAGCAGCAAAAGCGTGCTTATTGGTTTCTAAACCGTCTTTTGCCAATGATGCTTACTACATTTCTGACTTAGGCGAACAATATGGTATTGCAAGCTGCTATAACGCACTGCCTGAATGTGGTGGGGCTTACACCCTCACTCGCTTGCGCTTAGGGACTATCGCGCGCGCCTGTAAAACTGTGGATGAAATGGTCAATGAACTTTTACCTCGTGTTGCAAAATGCGCGCTCTCCACTATGGATAAACGCCATAAATTTGTAGTAGAAGAAAGCAACTTCTTCAATACCTCATTCCTCGAAAAAGAAGGTTTTATCAAACGGACTAATTTTACGGGAATGTTTGCCATTGTTGGTCTCGCAGATGCGGCAAATCATTTATTGCAACAAGAAGGCTTAAATGAAACCTTTGGTAAAAGCCAACGCGGTGATGAAATTGCGACCTTAATTATGGATAAATTAAAAGAAGTCACGGATAACCATGAAGGCGTGTATGCTGAACGCACTGGCAACCGTTATTTATTACATGCGCAAGTGGGTGCAAGCAATCATGAAGAAGATAAACGCAATGCGCCTGCGCATCGTATCCGTGTGGGTGAAGAACCAACATTATTAGCTCATTTAAAACAATCGGCACCATTCCATAAGTACTTCCCATCAGGTACGGGAGATTTGTTTGCCTTTGACCAAACCTATGTGGATCATTTAGGTGCCGTCGTTGATATTATCGATGGTTCATTTGCACAAGGTTACCGCTATATCACCACTTATCTTAAAAACACCGATTTGATTCGTGTAACGGGTTATTTAGTGAAGAAAAGCGAAGTGGAAAAATACCGTAAAGGTGAAGTAGCATTGCGTGATACTACTTGGTATGGTTCGGGTACCGATGATTGTGCACAAGTGTTTGACCGTCAATTACGCGATGAACAAGATGTAAGTGCAAGCTAGAAAAAAAAAGTACGGTCGAAAAATTCTTTGTTTTTTGACCGCACTTATTCTTTTTCAGCCTTTTCTAAAATCGCTTTGTGCTCTCGAATCAATGCCATAAACGGCTGCCCAAAGCGTTCCAATTTGATCGCCCCCACCCCATTAATTTGTAGCATTTCAATATTACTTGTTGGCATATATTGCGCCATTTCTTGCAATGTCGCATCATTAAAGACAATATAAGGCGGAATATTTTCCTTATCTGCAAGTTGTTTCCGTAAGAAACGCAAGCGAGCAAAGAGATCTTTATCGTAATTTGCCACCGTATTTTTATGGGACGTATGCACAATTTTATTAATAGATGAAATGCGTGGCATCGCTAATTCAAGCGGCACTTCGCCTTTTAAAACAGGGCGAGCACTTTCTGTGAGCTGAAGCGTTGCACTATTAAACTCACCAAGCACTTGTTGAATAAAACCAAGATGAATAAGTTGGCGAATGACAGATTGCCAATGTTCTTTGCTTTTATCTTTACCAATGCCATAAACACTTAACTTATCATGTTGGCGTTCTACAATTTTTTGATTATGCATCCCTCGCAATACCGCAATCACATATTGCACGCCAAAACACTGTCCAACACGATAAATCGTCGACATCACTTTTTGCGCATCAATTAAACCATCATATTTCTTCGGCGGGTAAAGACAAATATCGCAGTTTTGACAAGGCGTTTGACGATATTCACCAAAATAATTGAGTAACACTAAACGGCGGCAAGTCTGGCTTTCGGCAAATTCACCGACTGCTTCCAATTTATGTTGCTCAATTTGACGTTGTGGCGTCTCTGGTTTTTCAAGCAGAATTTTCTGTAACCAAGCATAATCAGCCGGTTCGTAGAAAAGTACCGCTTCCGCAGGTAAATCATCTCGCCCCGCACGACCGGTCTCTTGATAATATGATTCAATGCTTCTCGGCAAATCAAAATGGGCAACAAAACGTACGTTAGATTTATTAATCCCCATGCCAAACGCAATCGTCGCAACCACAACTTGTACATTATCTCGTTGAAAATCTTGCTGGACGCGTTCACGCAGTGCAGTTTCCATTCCCGCATGATATGCCGAAGCCGAAACGCCTTTATTTCGCAAAGTTTCTGCTATACGTTCCACCTTCGAACGACTATTACAATATACAATGCCACTTTTACCTTTTTGAGCTAAAACAAAACGCGTAAGTTGCTCCATCGGCTTAAACTTTTCTTCCAACGTATAACGAATATTCGGACGGTCAAAACTGCCAATGTATTTGTGAGGATTGTCTAATTTAAGATGAGTGAGAATATCCTGTCTTGTCGCGTAATCCGCTGTCGCCGTTAATGCCATAATTGGCGCATTTGGAAACGCTGCTTTTAAGCCCCCAAGTTGGGTATATTCAGGGCGAAAATCATGCCCCCACTGTGAAATACAATGTGCTTCATCAATGGCGATAAAGGAAATTTGAGCATAAGAAATCAGCTGAAAAAAGCTGTTTGTCATCACTTTTTCAGGCGAAACATATAATAATTTTAATTGACCTGAAATCAGCTTATTTTCAACTTGCTGTTGTTGTTCTGGCGTCTGACTAGAGTTTAGAAAATCGGCTTCAATGCCGTTTGCTTGGAGTTGATCTACCTGATCTTTCATTAAAGAAATCAAAGGCGAAATCACTAATGTGAGACCAGGAAAACAAAGTGCTGGAATTTGATAACACAGGGATT
>CBCSVJ010000058.1:0-6606 GCA_965143545.1 uncultured Haemophilus sp.
AAAATCCTATGTCAGCAGTAGCATCATTAGACGCATTTCTTGAAAAAGTGGCTCAACGTGACGACCACCAACCTGAATTTTTACAAGCCGTTCGTGAAGTCTTCACGTCAATCTGGCCTTTCTTGGAAGCAAACCCTAAATACCGTTCAGAAGCTTTATTAGAGCGTTTAGTTGAGCCAGAGCGCGCAATCCAATTCCGTGTGGCATGGACTGATGATAAAGGTCAAGTTCAAGTAAACCGTGCTTTCCGCGTGCAATTTAACAGTGCAATTGGTCCTTTTAAAGGTGGTATGCGTTTTCATCCATCTGTTAACTTATCTATTTTAAAATTCTTAGGTTTTGAACAGATCTTTAAAAATGCCTTAACCACATTGCCAATGGGCGGTGCGAAAGGGGGATCAGATTTTGATCCTAAAGGAAAATCAGATGCTGAAGTGATGCGTTTCTGTCAAGCGTTAATGGCTGAATTGTATCGTCATGTTGGCCCGGATACCGATGTGCCGGCGGGAGATATCGGAGTAGGTGGTCGCGAAGTCGGTTATCTTGCAGGCTATATGAAAAAATTATCAAACCAAGCTGCTTGTGTCTTTACTGGTCGTGGTCTTTCATTTGGTGGAAGCTTAATTCGCCCAGAAGCAACGGGGTATGGATTGGTTTATTTTGCCCAAGCAATGCTTGCAGAGAAAGGGGATAGTTTCCAAGGTAAAACGGTTTTAGTTTCTGGTTCGGGTAATGTGGCGCAATATGCGATTGAAAAAGCGATGGCGCTCGGTGCGAAAGTCGTAACCTGTTCTGACTCTGCGGGTTACGTGTATTTACCAGAAGGATTCGATCGTGAAAAATTAGAAGCGTTATTAGAGCTCAAAAATGTAAAACGTGGTCGAGTAGAAGAGTTTGCAAAACAATTTGGCCTTCAATATTTTGCGGGTAAACGCCCTTGGGAAGTGAAAGCAGATATTGCACTTCCTTGCGCAACCCAAAATGAATTAGAGATCTCTGATGCGAAAGCCTTAATTGCAAATGGTGTGAAATTAGTCGCTGAGGGGGCAAACATGCCAACCACTATCGAAGCGACAGAAGCATTCTTAGAGGCAGGTGTATTATTTGGCCCAGGTAAAGCGGCTAATGCTGGTGGTGTTGCAACATCCGGCTTAGAAATGGCGCAAAGTTCACAACGTTTATACTGGACAGCTGAAGAGGTGGACAGACAGCTTCATCACATCATGTTAGATATTCATGCAAACTGTAAAAAATATGGTTCAGCAGAAGGTCAAGCAAACATTAACTATGTAGTGGGCGCAAACGTAGCAGGCTTTGTGAAAGTAGCCGATGCAATGTTGGCTCAAGGGGTTTATTAATCCAATAAATGAATGAAAAATTGACCGCACTTTGTAATGAAGTGCGGTCATTTTTTATGGTGAATTTCTCAAGTAGAAATAGGCTATTTGCTTGCTTTTTTGCTCAAAAAGTGTAAAATCTTCAGGCTTTTTGTCTATATATACAGAGAAAAAAGTAAGCTATATTCTTAAATCACTTTCGAGTTTGAGAATATTCTTTTAGTAATTAAACATTTAGAGGAAGGTTATGGTAACCATTCGTTTATCTCGTGGCGGAGCTAAAAAACGCCCATTTTATCAAATCGTAGTAGCTGACAGTCGTTCACCACGTGACGGTCGTTTCATTGAGCGTGTAGGTTTCTTCAACCCAATCGCACAAGGTAACGCAGAACGTCTTCGTGTTGATCTTGAGCGTGTAAACCACTGGGTTGCTCAAGGTGCATCACTTTCAGATCGTGTTGCAACTTTGGTAAAAGAAGCTCAAAAAGCATAATCTCGCTTTTTGATTTAGTTCTTAAACTAAGATAGGTGAAAAATATGGAACAACAACGCATTGAAGTTGTGGGCAAATTAGGCTCAACCTACGGTATCCGTGGGTGGTTACGTATTTATTCATCAACAGAACAAGCTGAAAGCATTTTTGATTATCAACCTTGGTTTTTAAAAATCAAAGGTGAATGGCAGCCAACTGAATTAGAAAACTGGCGCCATCATAATCACGAAATCATCGTTAAATTAAAAGGCGTTGATGATCGTGAAGCTGCACAAACTTTAGCGAATGTTGAAATTGGTGTGGATTTATCTGTTTTCCCTGAACTGGAAGAGGGCGATTATTACTGGCACGATTTAATCGGTTGTTCAGTCGTCAACCTAGAAGGTTATACAATGGGAATGGTAACAGAGATGATGGAAACCGGTTCTAATGATGTGTTAGTGGTTAAAGCCAATACTAAAGATGCTTTTGGAAAACAAGAGCGGTTAATTCCGTTTTTGTATGAACAAGTAGTTAAAAGAGTCGATCTCACCACTAAGACAATTGAAGTGGATTGGGACGCTGGTTTCTAATCTCAAGTATGCACAAACGTAATGTAGTAGGCTTTTTATGTGGATAGGGGTGATTTCATTATTCCCCGAAATGTTTCAAGCGATTACGGAATTTGGGGTTACAGGTAGAGCCGTAAAACATAATCTTCTGCAAGTAGAATGTTGGAATCCAAGAGATTTTACATTCGATAAGCATAAAACCGTGGATGACCGTCCTTATGGTGGTGGCCCGGGAATGCTGATGATGGTGCAACCTTTACGGGATGCGATTCATGCTGCGAGAGCAGCTGCAGGAGAAGGCGCAAAGGTGATTTACCTTTCGCCACAAGGACGTAAACTCGATCAAGGTGGCGTAACCGAACTTGCTCAAAATCAGAAATTGATTTTGGTATGTGGACGTTACGAAGGTATTGATGAGCGATTGATTCAAACTGCAATCGATGAAGAATGGTCAATCGGTGATTACGTTCTAACCGGTGGGGAATTGCCGGCAATGACATTAATTGATGCTGTTGCGCGTTTTATTCCCGGTGTATTAGGCAAGCAAGCCTCTGCAGAAGAAGATTCTTTCGCAGATGGTTTATTAGATTGTCCGCATTACACCAGACCGGAAGTGTTAGAAGGATTAACTGTACCACCCGTGCTGATGTCGGGACATCACGAAGAAATTCGGAAATGGCGATTAAAACAATCGCTACAAAGAACGTGGCTCCGACGCCCTGAGCTCTTAGAAGGCCTAGCTCTGACTGACGAACAACGTAAGCTGTTAAAAGAGGCGCAAGCCGAGCATAACAGTTAGTTTCAGTTACATCTAGGATCAATAAAGGATCAAACAATGTCTAACATTATCAAACAACTTGAACAAGAACAATTAAAACAAAACGTACCTAGCTTCCGCCCAGGTGATACTTTGGAAGTTAAAGTATGGGTAGTTGAAGGTAGCAAACGTCGTTTGCAAGCATTCGAAGGCGTGGTTATTGCAATTCGTAACCGTGGCTTGCACTCAGCATTCACTTTACGTAAAATTTCTAACGGCGTAGGTGTTGAGCGTGTATTCCAAACTCACTCTCCAGCTGTAGATTCCATTGCTGTTAAACGTAAAGGTGCAGTACGTAAAGCTAAACTTTACTACTTACGTGAACGTTCAGGTAAATCAGCTCGTATTAAAGAGCGTTTGGGCGAATAATTCGCAAAATAAAAAAGGCTTGGTTTTCCAAGCCTTTTTTGTTTTTAAGTGCGGTCAATATTAAGACCGCTTCATAATTTCAAAAAACTCATCGTTGGTTTTCGCCACCATAAGTTTGTCGATGAGGAATTCCATCGCTTCCACTTCACCCATTGGATTAAGGATTTTGCGTAGAATCCACATTTTTTGTAATTCATCTGGTGTGGTAAGTAAGTCTTCTTTACGCGTACCAGAACGGTTGAAGTCAATCGCAGGGAATACACGTTTTTCTGCAATTTTGCGAGAAAGATGTAATTCCATGTTACCGGTACCTTTAAATTCTTCAAAGATAACTTCATCCATTTTTGAACCGGTATCTACAAGTGCGGTTGCAATAATGGTTAAACTCCCGCCTTCTTCTACGTTACGTGCAGCACCAAAGAAACGTTTTGGTCTATGCAATGCATTTGCATCCACACCACCAGAAAGAATTTTACCAGACGCAGGTGTGACGGTATTGTAAGCACGTGCCAAACGCGTGATAGAGTCGAGTAAAATCACCACGTCTTTTTTGTGCTCAACAGAACGTTTTGCTTTCTCAATAACCAT
Organism: uncultured Haemophilus sp.; assembly: GCA_965143545.1. Taxonomy (GTDB): domain Bacteria; phylum Pseudomonadota; class Gammaproteobacteria; order Enterobacterales; family Pasteurellaceae; genus Haemophilus_D. The sequence goes on from CBCSVJ010000058.1 coordinate 4,156, forward strand.
TTCAGCTACTTGAACGTGACGAGTGGCTGGTTCATCAAAGGTTGAGGCAATCACTTCACCTTTTACTGAACGTTGCATTTCTGTTACCTCTTCTGGACGCTCGTCGATTAAAAGTACGATAAGTTCACATTCAGGGTAGTTGTGCGTGATACTTTGTGCAATATTTTGTAGCAACATGGTTTTACCGGCTTTTGGTGGAGCCACAATAAGACCACGCTGACCTTTACCAATCGGAGAGGCTAAATCCAAAATACGCGCGGTTAAATCTTCGGTTGAGCCATTACCACGTTCCATTCTTAAACGGGAATTCGCATGTAATGGGGTTAAGTTTTCGAAAAGGATTTTGCTACGAGAGACTTCAGGTTTGTCATCATTGACTTGGTCGACTTTTAAAAGTGCAAAATAGCGTTCCCCCTCTTTTGGAGGACGGATTTTGCCTTCAATTTTATCACCAGTTTGAAGATTGAAGCGACGAATTTGACTTGGAGAAACGTAGATGTCATCAGGACCAGCAAGGTAGGAACTGTCTGCGGAGCGTAAGAAACCGAAACCATCGGGTAAAATCTCCAACACGCCGCCGCCAAAAATATCTTCACCGCTCTTTGCGTGTTGTTTCAAAATAGCAAAAACAATATCTTGTTTACGTAAACGGGCAAGATTTTCCAAACCCATTTGTTCTTCGCCAAGTTTCACAAGATCAGAAACAGGCGTATTTTTAAGTTCTGTAAGATGCATAATTAATAATGTTGGAACGAATAAGAGTTGATAATACTGAATTGTTTGAATGGTGGGCAATGCCCTTAAGAATGGTGCGTAAATTACCACTAAAATCTAATACTGTCTAGTTTTTGTTAGAAAAAACAGGGTAAAATAGCAGATTATAAAGAGATTATTATTGCATGCTGATTAATTATGCGTAATAATTGAATAATTAATCAATGTTAAAATTAAAAGAAGGATAACTTATGGCTCTCTGGGGTGGTCGTTTTACACAAGCGGCAGATAAACGTTTTAAAGATTTTAATGATAGCCTGCGTTTTGATTATCGTTTGGCAGAGCAAGATATTGAGGGCTCTATTGGCTGGTCTAAAGCGTTAGTCAACGTTGGTGTATTAAGTGCTGAAGAGCAACAACAGCTAGAAGTTGCCTTACATGAATTATTAATCGAAGTGCGGTCAAATCCACAAGCGATTTTGCAAGATGATGCAGAAGATATTCATAGCTGGGTGGAAAGTAAGCTTATCGATAAAGTGGGTAATTTAGGTAAAAAATTACATACGGGCCGTAGCCGTAATGACCAAGTTGCACTTGATATTAAAATGTGGTGCAAACAACGTGTAATGGAGTTGCAAGCATCTATTCGTAATCTTCAACGTCATTTGGTGCAAACAGCGGAAAATACGCAAGATGCAGTGATGCCGGGTTATACTCATTTACAACGTGCACAACCAATCACTTTTGCCCATTGGTGTATGGCTTATGTAGAAATGTTTGAGCGTGATTATTCACGTCTCGCTGATGCTTATAAACGCATGAATAGCTGCCCATTAGGTAGAGGTGCACTTGCGGGGACAGCCTATGCAGTCGATCGTGAACAATTAGCCTCAGATTTAGGTTTTGCTTTTGCGACGCGTAATAGTTTGGATAGCGTCTCTGATCGTGACCATATTGTGGAATTACTCTCAACGGCATCTTTAAGTATGGCGCATCTTTCTCGCTTTGCAGAAGATATGATTATTTTCAACAGTGGTGAAGCGAATTTTGTCGAATTGTCAGATCGTGTAACTTCAGGTTCCTCTTTAATGCCACAAAAGAAAAATCCAGATGCTTGTGAATTAATTCGTGGTAAAGCGGGTCGTGTCATGGGCGCATTAACTGGTATGTTGATGACCTTAAAAGGTTTACCGTTAGCGTATAACAAAGATATGCAAGAAGACAAAGAAGGGATCTTTGATGCGTTAGATACCTGGCAAGATTGCGTAGATATGGCGACTTTCGTGTTAGATGAGTTAAAAGTGAATACCGATCGTACTCGTGAAGCTGCTTTAAAAGGCTACTCAAATGCAACAGAGCTAGCAGATTATCTTGTAGCAAAAGGTGTACCATTCCGTGATTCGCACCATATTGTCGGAGAAACCGTGGTTTATGCCATTGAAAAAGGTAAAGCCTTGGAGGACTTAACCATTCCTGAATTCCGTCAATTCAGTGATGTAGTAGGGGATGATGTATATGATATTCTTTCACTACAATCTTGTTTAGATAAACGTTGTGCGAAAGGTGGAGTTTCACCACTTCGTGTAGCAGAAGCGATTGCAGAAGCAAAAGCGAGATTAGCTTAATTAGCGCAAATAAAAAGAGCGGTCAAAAATGTTGTGTTTTTTGACCGCTCTTTCGTTTTCTTAATCTCTGAAGTTATTAAATTGGAATGGTTGGCCTAATTCAGCGCCTTTC
>CBCSVJ010000059.1:0-6565 GCA_965143545.1 uncultured Haemophilus sp.
AATTTTTTCCAATCTGAACGAGCGCCCTCTTCAGATTTTCGATCAACTTCAACATAAATAGGATGAATATCTAAGTGAAAATGGCTAAATGTATGACGGAAAGTTACCCATTCTTGATACTCGGTAATCCCTTGTCCTTTCAGATAATTCAATAATGTTTGTTTATCATCAAACTGAGGGAAACAATACAATCCGCCCCATAAACCTTTGCTTTCACGCTGTTCCAACCAGACTTTTCCTTGATAAGATAAAATCAAAAAATAGCTCTGCTTTTCTGGCAAGGATTTCTTTGGTTTCTTTCCAGGGAATTCAGCCCACTTTTCGAGTTTATTAGCTAAACAATCGTTACTTAAAGGACACAAATCGCATTTAGGTTTTGTTCGAGTGCAAATCGCCGAACCAATATCCATCATTGCTTGGTTAAACTCAGCAACTCTCGTTATTGGTGTAACCTGTTCGCTCAACTGCCATAATTGATTTTCGACTTTCTTCTCGCCAGGCCAACCCTCAACAGCAAAATAACGAGAAAGAACGCGTTTTACATTACCATCTAAAATTGGATAAGGTTGATTTTGTACGGAAGATAAAATTGCGCCAGCCGTCGATCGCCCCACGCCTGTTAATGCCCAAACTTGCTCAAATTGCGTTGGAAATTCGCCTTGATATTCATCTCTGATGGTTTGAGCGGCTTTATGCAAATTTCTCGCACGGGCGTAATAACCTAGTCCCGTCCATAAATGCAATACTTCATCTTGCGACGCATTAGCAAGTGCGATCACATTCGGAAAGGTTTTAATAAATCGCTCAAAATAAGGGATGACTGTGGAAACTTGAGTTTGTTGTAACATCACTTCGGAAAGCCAAACACCATAAAGGGTTTTATTTTGTTGCCAAGGCAAATTTTTACGCCCAAACTTTTCATACCATTGTAAAACAGAATGGGCAAAAGGGGCATTCACAGAGGATTGGGCTAACATAACTTTCCTAAAGTGCGGTCAAAATAAGCAAAAATTTTGTGATGATTCTATCACTAAAGCACACCTCTTGATCAATTTGATTTTTTCAGTATAATTCGCAGTCTATTTGGTGCCGGATTGTCGGCGATTATTAACTCACGCGGTGTAAGTGGAAAGCATTTATAGCGGCGTGGCTTCAATTTGAGGTTTTCTATGAAACAAGGTATTCATCCAGAATATAAAGAGATCACTGCAACTTGTTCTTGCGGTAACGTGATCAAAACTCGTTCAACTTTAGGCAAAGACATCAACCTTGATGTGTGCGGTAGCTGCCACCCATTCTACACTGGTAAACAACGTGTTGTTGATACTGGTGGTCGTGTTGAACGCTTTAACAGCCGTTTCAAAATCCCAGGTACAAAATAATTTGAATCTGTGTGAAGAACCCTGCCTATGCAGGGTTTTTTATTATCTGAAATTCACCATTTTCAAAATTCAATCAATAAAAAAGTGCGGTCAAAATCGACCTCACTTTTTCTATCATTTCTAAATACTCAATTAAAATGAATATTTAACTGTTGCATAATAAGCACGACCAGGTTCGTTATAAGTATGAGCATTGTAATTTGTACTGCTTGATGAACGATAAATGCGTTTACCAAATAAGTTACTTACGCCAACACGAATGCTGATTGTATCTTTCCAATTATAACCTGCACTTAATCCCCAAACTGCATAGCTACCGATATCTTCTGAGTTAGCTAGCTGATTAATATTTTTGCCGTTACCATTTTCCATACGGTTTTCCGGATTTTTACGGGATTTTTGTTTACCGTATTGCGTATAAGTCAACATTGCATCCAAGCTATCTGTAATTTGATAACTTAAGCTTGAGTTCAAGGTATATTTCGGCACGATAGAAAGCGGGTTACCTGTATCTTTATTTTTGGTTTTATGCATATAAGTGAAGTTATTCACCCAGTTTAATTTATCTTGGATTAATGGTAATGTCAGATTACCTTCAAAACCTTCAATCACTGCGCGGTTTGCATTACCCCATTTATACACATAGTTACCTAAGTTAGTTAAACCGATAAATTCACCATCAGACACGATTTTGTTACGATAGTCATTACGGAAGTAAGCCACAGAAGCAAGAAGCCCGTCTTTATCATATTCAATTCCGATTTCTTTATTCCAGCTGGTTTCTGGTTTAATGTCGCTATTACCTTGGAAATAACAAGTTTTATTATTTGGTACATTCGTTGGACAACCTTGACCTAAAGTAAACAACAAGTAATTCGGGTTAGTTTGATAAAGATTCGGTGCTTTATAAGCTCTTGCTATCCCACCTTTAATTCTCCAATCATCGTTGAGGCTTTGTAAGAAGTTTAATCCGCCACTTAGATTAGAACCAGAATAGGTGTTGTAATCATAACGCAAAGATGGCGTTAAGATGGTAGATTGGGTTGCTGAAATATTATCTTCAACAAATACTGCCCATTCAGTTTGACTGCTATGACCACCTCGTACATTTGAGATGCCGGTTGGTAGGCGTTCTTTCAAATCATAAAGCACCTTCCCTGTATTCTTGTCTCGTCGTCCACCAAGTAACTGTGTCATAGAAGCGTCATCATCTAAACTGCTATGTGCACCTTCAAAACCAACTGTCAGCATATGATCTACGCCCAAGGTAAATGGGATATAGAATTCAGAACTAAGGCGTGTATTTTTAAGAATGGAATCACTAAAGGCTGATGTGCTCGAATAGCTGCCCTCTGGACCACCTGCTAAGTATTCTGGTAAACGGCTGTTTTTCGTTTTATCAAAAGTAATATAGGTTTTATTGTCAAAATGATCGAATTTACCCTCGTAGGTTAAAGCATAGTTTTGACGATACAAACGAGCAGTTTCAGCTTTGCTTCCTGCCAAGGTTTTAGTTTCAGGATAATTTTTATTATTGTAAAGCCCTGCTGAGCTATTTTGTGTATCACCGTTATAAATATTACCTTGACGGCTAAACCCGGAATCCAAGGTTAATTTATTTTTCTCATTGATATTCCACACTAAACGGCCATTAATATCTTTATTACGTACACCTTCACGACCGGCAATAGCAGGATCGCCATTAATACCGACTTCATCCGCTTGCGTTTTGTTCCAGTTACCATATAAACGGAATTGCAATACGTCTTTAATTAACGCTCCGCTTAGATTAAAACCGACACGGTTCGTTGCGCCTTCATCGCTATCTTCTGGTTGGTTGGTGTAATAACTTAAGCTCCCGTGTAAATCATTGGTAACAGGTTTAGTAATAATATTAACCACCCCACCCATTGCACCTGAGCCATAACGTGCAGCTGAAGGACCACGTAATACTTCAATTTTTTCAATCGCTTCAACTGGTACCCAGTTGCTGTCGCCACGAGAGTTACGTTCACCACGTACACCATAACGTTCTGCATTACGAGAGGTGACTGGTTTACCATCCACTAAAATCAATGTATTTTCTGGTCCCATACCACGAATATCAATTTGACGTTTATTTCCGCGTTGTCCTGTAGATGAGTTACCCGTCAAATTCACACCTGGCATGGTACGTAATACTTCAGAAATATCATTTGTCGCTGGGCGTTTTTCTAAATCTTTTGCTGTCACAAGAGAAGAGCCAAGTGATTGTTTTACCTGATCTTCCGCAGTAACTTTAATTTCCTCAAGTTTCTCTTCTGCATAAGAATAGTTTGAAAAAAGCGCGATGGTTAACGCACTTAATGCGAAGAATGATGTTGTTTTTAAATGATTGGATTTATACATTGAAATGCTCTCCTGGCATATGTGGAATAAATAATGTCCGAGAATTCTAGTACAATATAATTTTGGTGTAAATAACAATTCTTATCATTTTTATTGAATTTAAATAAAATACCTAATTTTTTAACCGCACTTTCTTGCAATCCCAATAAATTCTAGTATTATTCACGGCTCGCCAATTTGGCGGATTTATTTCTCATGTCGGGTTCCCTACCCCCGATTAACCAACTAAAAAGGTCTTAAAATGAAAATTAATACTCCGATCTTCAATGATCAACAAAAACGTTTTGCTTTAATTTTATTAAGCTTATTTCATATCTTCATCATCACAGCCAGTAACTATTTTGTTCAAATTCCCTTTGAAATCAATTTAAAATTGACCGCACTTGGCTTTGCTGATGATTTTTCCTTCCACAGCACATGGGGCACACTCACTTTCCCATTCATTTTCTTAGCCACTGATTTAACGGTACGTGTATTTGGGGCAAAAGAAGCTCGTTGGATCATCTTTATCGTGATGCTCCCCGCTCTTATCGTGAGTTACATTGTTTCTGTTGTTTTTTCTAATGGACAATATCAAGGCTTAGGTGCATTAAGTGAATTCAATATGTTTGTTTTCCGTATTGCGTTCGCCAGCTTCTGTGCTTATGTTTTCGGTCAATTATTAGATGTGTTAGTATTCAACCGCTTACGCCAATTAAAAACGTGGTGGATTGCCCCGAGCAGCTCAATGACATTTGGTTCCCTTGCCGATACCTTTATGTTCTTTTGTGTCGCATTTTATAAAAGTAGTGATCCATTTATGGCAGAACATTGGTTTAGCCTTGGATTTGTCGATTACTTATTTAAATTATTTGTCGGTATTGTCTTGTTTGTTCCTGCTTATGGTGTGGTACTCAGCATGATTTTACGTAAACTTCAATCTCTCGCAAGCTCTCGCCAGTTTGCTTAACTTAAGGAAATAAAATGACCAAAACACTTTCTCTTAGAGCCAAAATAGAACAAAGCCCAATGGGGGCTTATCAATGGATGATTGTGGTCATGGCTGCCATCATGAATTTACTTGATGGCTTCGATGTATTAGCCCTTGCCTTCACTGCAACAGCCATTCGTGGTGAATTTGGCCTTACGGGGATTGAGTTAGGTTATTTATTAAGTGCCGGCTTGTTTGGTATGACTGCCGGCTCACTTTTTCTTGCACCACTTGCGGATAAAATTGGTCGCCGTCCATTGTTATTAATGGCGGTATCACTCTCCGCTATTGGGATGTTAGGTTCAGCATTTATCTCACAATATCAATGGCTCGGTTTCTGGCGCGTTATCACCGGGCTTGGTGTCGGCGGTATTTTAGTGGGCACAAACGTGATCACCAGTGAATATTCTTCTCGTAAATGGCGCAGTTTTGCGATCAGCGTCTATGCAGCAGGATTTGGTATCGGTGCGGTATTAGGCGGTATGTTCGCCGTGATGTTGCAAGGTGAATATGGCTGGCGTTCTGTGTTTTTAGCAGGCGCTATCTTAACCGGTTTACTTTTAGTGGTGTTATTTATTTGGTTACCGGAATCCATTGATTTCCTTACCTCTAAACAACCTAAAAATGCGGAAATGCGGTTAAATTTAATCGCCCAAAAAATTGGTTTAGCCGGTGATTGGAAACTTCCTGCAAAAGTAGAAAAAGTTAAAAGTAAATTACCTATTAGCCAATTATTCAGCGAAAAATACTTACATTCTACCCTGTTAATTTGGACGGCTTTCTTTGCAATCATGTTCAGCTTCTATTTTATCAGCTCATGGACTCCAGCCTTATTAAAAGAAGCGGGCATGACGACAGAGCAAAGTGTGAGCGTTGGAATGATGATCTCATTAGGGGGCACTTGTGGCGCCTTAATCTATGGCTTACTGGCTAGCCGTTGGACAGCACGCGGCGTGTTAATTTTATTCACTGTCTTATCTTCTGCAGCAATCATTACCTTTATCTTATCCTCGTCCGTTTTATGGATTGCGATGGTATTCGGTATTTTAGTTGGAGCACTCATGAATGGCTGTATCAGCGGTCTTTATACCTTAAATCCGCTTACTTATGATGCCGATATTCGTAGCACTGGTGTGGGCTGGTCGATTGGTGTGGGTCGTATTGGTGCAATTCTTGCTCCAACGATTGCCGGCCAATTATTAGATATGGGTTGGGACAAACAGAGTTTATATGTTGGCGTTGGCTTTGTGATGTTGATCTCAACAGTCGCACTCTTTTTCTTAAAAAGCCGCTCCGAAATTAAAGCATAATCTTAAAAAATATAGCAAAAGGCGTGATAAACACGCCTTTTTTATTGACTTAATAAAGTGCTCATCCCTAGCCTTCAGATCAGAAAGATTTTCAGGTTATTTTATGTAACATTTTCTTCTAAAAATCCTTTGTTATCCATCTTGAATTTCAACGCATTATGGTGTTAAATCAGCACACATTATAAGGTTATAAAAATATAAAAATAAGTTGTAGGAATTTATGTGCCAATTACTCGGAATGAACTGTAATACACCGACGGATATTGTCTTTTCTTTTGAAGGTTTCCGTCGTCGTGCTGGTCTTACTGACTGCCATTCAGATGGCTTCGGTATCGCTTTTTTTGAAGGTCGTGGTGTGCGTATTTTTCGTGATAACCACGCGGCCTCACAATCCCCTATTGCGGATTGTGTAAAACAATACAAAATTAAATCGCTCAATGTGATTGCTCACATTCGTAAAGCAACACAAGGGGGTGTCACCATTGAAAACACCCACCCCTTTATTCGTGAAATTT
>CBCSVJ010000060.1:0-6560 GCA_965143545.1 uncultured Haemophilus sp.
TTGAATCTTTTTCAAAAGGGTTTTGTGTGGAAACATTCGGCAAATTATCGGCGTAAAGTTTCCAAATAAAACTGGAAGGCATGGGGAATTGAAAATTCGCTGCAACACCGCGTTTTTTAGCAATTTCCATTTGCAACCATTGTGCCATACCTGGGCTTTGCACTAACACAATGTCAGATTGAAACGGATCATGTTGCGGTAAATTTTCCAACAGCGAAACTAAAATATCCTTTTGAATTTCTGGTTGGTTTGAATAATAAGTAACGAACAAAGTAACGCCCTTTTGAAAGCAAAAACAATGCATTATTTTACTCGGTTTTCAATAAAAATTCACCTTGAGGATAGCGTATATTCACTTGATGATGACTACATTGAATTGCAAATTGAATGCCATTTTGTTGTACGCTATTTTCACAAGACAAGCCTAAAAACTGACGTTGAGCCTGATTTTCAGCAATTTGAATCGCCTGAAATTCTTGAAAAATCCTGACCGCACTTTTCCGTTGCTCGCTCGTCCATCGGTTAAAGATCAAAAATAACCCGCTGAAAATCGATAAAGCTAATAAAAGTGACATTAACGACATGCCTTTATTCACTTTGATCTTGCGCACTTAAATCACTCCAACTTTTATCCACCAAACGCCATTGGCTATATTCTTGTACGAGTTTTGTTACCACGGCTTTACCGTAAGCCACCGTCACGCCCTCCTCTAACTTAAGTGAACCACCTGTAATCACCGCACCACTAATTCGTCCTTTGCCTGTTAAAGTTAAATCTCCTTCTGCTAGCAGAATACCACTTACATTCCCTTTAATTTCTAATTGGCTTTGCGTTACCCAATACACTTGCGGTGTTTTTTGAGTAATTAAAGTAGTATCTACTTTCACAAAGTGCGGTTGAAAATCAGCTTGTTTTTCGCTGGAAATAAAATCTCGCAGCATATTTTCATTAATGCCTTTTGTGGGTGATTTCTTAAATAACTCAGCGCGTTTACACCAAACAGAATAGGCGACTTTATCCTCTGCCCCTGAAGACTCGAAAAAGACCTGTTTCACTTTTTCAGAACTATTTAAAGGCAAATTTTGGCAAATGTGCATTTGTTGCTGCTGACTGATTTTCTGTAAAGGAAGACTTTGTTCTACATAATATTTTCGCTGACTCATTTGAGATCGAAAAAATGCAAAGATCTGTTCATCAAATAATAAGATCAGCGCCAATAAGCCTGAAAGTAAAATCAGTGCTGTCAGTGTCACAATCCCTTTTTTCATCATCATTCTTCTTGATTTAATAAAGGCACCACCAGCGAAGTTTCATATTGAATATGCTTATGTGCTGCAAGATTTCCCACGAGTTTAATTTCAATCCCTTTCCCTGCCTTTAACCAATCAAAACGTAATTGAGAAATCTCAAACTCTTTTTCATCCAATAAATCTGTCCATCCACCACCAGCATTACAAGTAGATTGCGCTAAGGCTCTCTGACACTCTGCTGAGCGACAATCTGCATTTACTGCACTTTTGTAGGTTTGTTTGGTTTCGATCATTTTCCCGTTAAGTTTGTAACCAAATAGCTCTTTTTCGATATTTTTCGCCACATTTTTAACACCATTTACGCAAGTATTTTTTGTGTATTTTTCACCAATACAACCATTGCTATTCAAATCATAAAAAAACAAGACACAACTATTTGATGGTGCATTATCAGCTTGAGCAATGGTTATTGCAGTGCCCTTTTCGTCTAGTTCAAATAAAGCTAGATTATCTTCAATGAGTTTTTGGTTTGCGGCTCGAAAGCCTACGCGACGCAGATCTTTCCCGATGAGTTGAATAGTGCGTTGTAATTCCGCTTGTAATTTGAGTTGTAACATTAAACGCTGATTTTGTTGTTGAGTTTGGGCATAAAACTGTGCAACCAATAACAATAATAAAGCGGATAAGCCAAGTGAAATCAACAAACTCACCAATGTTTCACCTTTTAATGGTTTCATCTTGTACATGCACTCGCCGCTTGATCAGACTTTAATTTGATACTGCCAACATTGAAAAAAGAGAACAATGTACGATGCTCTTCAGCCTGTAGCATAAAACAATTTGTTTCCATGGTATTTCTGGCCCCATTAAATTTCACCGCCACTTCAGACGGATATAATTTAGGGCCTATCAGCATCGTTTTTCCTTCAAAATAAGGATAGTAAAAATGCGCATAAAGGTTTTTAGGACAATTCTGGGGATGAAAACAATCACAAAAATGATCGTTTTTTACTTGAGCAGTGATACACCAACGCTGATTCGCCCTATCTTGATTGGCCAAAATAAACCAAATTGCCGATGAGTTTTCTGCCCTCGCTTGAATATTACGTAAGAAAAAATAAAGCCGTTGTTGCTCTTTTTCGAGAAAATATTTGGGATCGTTTTTCTGCCATTTAGGCAATGCAAACGCCAACGTTAAGCTTAAAATAAATAATGCAATCAAGGTTTCTAATAAGGTTATCCCTTTATACATAAAATGCCTTCTTTTTTGACCGCACTTTAAAATTCCTTCAGAAGAAAGCCAAATTTGCTACTTTATTTTTGCGATACTGATCGCAAATTTCCTTTAAAAAACGGGAAAAACCGTGAATTAAACATTTTTCAACTGGCTATTTACTAAAACTCCCTTATAATAGGCGACCTATTATCTGTTCTTTAAAATCTGGTGGAAATATGAATCCAATGTTAAATATCGCTATTCGTGCGGCACGAAGAGCGGGCAACGTGATTGCTAAAAACTATGAGCGCCGTGATGACATCCAAACAAGTAAAAAAGGTATTAATGATTATGTGACCAGCGTCGATAAAGCCGCTGAAGCTGAGATCATTGAAATCATTCAAAAATCTTATCCTGATCACACAATTATCAGTGAAGAACGTGGTGCATTAGAAGGCAAAGACAGTGATATTCAATGGGTAATTGATCCACTAGATGGCACAACTAACTTCGTGAAAGGTTTGCCACATTTCTCTGTTTCTATTGCTATCCGTGTAAAAAACCGTACCGAAGTGGGTGTGGTTTACGATCCTATTCGTAATGAATTATTCACTGCTGTGCGTGGTGAAGGCGCAAAATTAAATGAAGTGCGTTTACGTGTAGATAGCCAAAATGAACTTAACGGGGCGATTTTAGCCACCGGTTTCCCATTCAAACAACCAAGCTTAATGCCAACTCAATTTGCCATCATGAATAACTTAATTGATGAAGCAGCAGATTTCCGTCGTACAGGTTCTGCCGCATTAGACCTTTGCTATGTAGCATCCGGTCGCGTTGACGGTTATTTCGAAATGGGCTTAAAACCTTGGGATTGCGCAGCAGGTGATTTAATCGTGCGTGAAGCCGGCGGTTTAGTGTGTGATTTCAATGCGGGTCACGGCTATTTACGCTCAGGCAATATCGTGGCTGCACCAGCACGTATTTTAAAAGAAATGCTAAATAAAATTCAGCCTTGCTTAACCGAACAAGTTAAGTAAGCCTTAACAAAAAGTGCGGTAGATTTCACCGCACTTTTTTTATGACTAATTTCTGTCGAGTGGCTTTCTATTTTCTTCCGTTTCCGGCTCAAGATCCAATTTAGCCATAAGAAGTTGATCGCCATCTTCTTCTGGGTTGCCTGTCACCAACAATTTATCCCCATAGAAAATCGAATTTGCTCCCGCCATAAAACACATGGCTTGCATTTCTTCACTCATACCTTGACGACCTGCAGAAAGGCGAACATAACTTTTTGGCATGGTAATACGTGCAACGGCAATGGTGCGAACAAATTCTGTCCAATCTAAATCAGCTGCATCAGCCATTGGCGTGCCTTCCACTTTCACTAATTGGTTAATCGGCACTGACTCCGGCTGAGGATCAAGATTTGCCAAACTTGCAATAAGGCCTGCTCGCTCTTTACGGGTTTCATTCATACCCACAATACCACCACAGCAAACTTTTAAACCGGCATGACGCACTTTTCCTAATGTACTTAAACGATCATCAAAACGGCGTGTACCAATGACATTGTGGTAATTCTCTGGTGCGGTATCAAGATTGTGATTGTAATAATCCAATCCCGCATCTTTTAACTCTTCCGCCATACCATCTTGCAGCAACCCAAAGGTCCCGCAAGTTTCTAAGCCAATATCTTTTACCGCACGAATAATCGCCGTCACTTTTTCCATATCTTTAGGCTTAGGACCACGCCATGCTGCGCCCATACAAAAACGTCCTGCACCACGTGCTTTCGCAATTTTGGCCTTTTCAACAATTTCATCAATATCCAAGATCTGCTGATTTTGTACGCCTGTTTGATAACGTGCTGATTGTGGACAGCCAACCGTTTTAATCGACATCAACGTCGATAACTGTATCGCACCAGGGTTGAAATGCTCTCGGTGTACTTGAGCCGCACGATAGACTAATTCTAAAAAAGGTGTTTCAAACAACGCTTCTACTTTACAAACAGACCAATACTCTACTGATGGATGGGGTGTAATAGATGAAAGCTGTACTACATTTGTTGTGGTCATTATATTTTCCTCGTTTAAGCTATGTCGCTTTGATTAAGTTGAGCATATTACTCTGCAATATGATAAAAAGAGATCAGATCACTTTTCCTTGATGAATTTCAATCACTCGATCAATATGCCGTTCAATTTCTTTGGGTTGATGCGTAACCAATAACATGGTGAGCTTTTTCTCTTCACATAATTGATCCATTAAATCCTGCATTTCAATGCGTAATTTAGGATCGAGGGCTGAAAAAGGCTCATCCAATAATAAAATAGGTTTATCTCGTAGCAAACAGCGCGCTAACGCCACACGCTGTTTTTGTCCACCTGAAAGTGCGGTCGGTTTTCTCGTTAAAAAATCCTGTAAATTGACCGCACTTGCAGCTTGTTCTACAAGGGCTTTTTCTTCTGCATTTAAGGTTAAATTCGGTTTTAAACCTAAGGCAATATTCTCTTCCACAGAAAGATGAGTAAAGAGATTATTTTCCTGAAATAGCATGGAAACGGGGCGTTCAAAAGGTGCCGTTTTAGTATGATTTTTACCATTGAGCCAAATCTCCCCACTATCAGCATATTCAAAGCCGGCAATTAAATTCAGTAAGGTACTTTTTCCTGCGCCACTTTCACCAATGATGGCAATTTTTTCCTGGGCTTGAATATGTAAATCAAATACCATCGGCATGGATTGATAATTGAAGACCACATTATTTAATTTAATCATGTTGTTCCTTCTGCCCTTCAATAAACATAAATAAACCTAAACATAAGCCCAATAAAATCAATGCCGTCACTGCCGCTTCTTGGCTTCGATATTGCCCGATTTGTTGATAAAGCAAATGAGGCAACGAAGTAAAATCAGGGCTACCAAATAAGGCTATCGCTGTAAAATCGCCGAGTGATAAGGTCGTCGCGAGCGCCAAGGCATATTTCAACGGGACTTTTAGCAACGGATATTCAATTAAACGAAAACGCTGCCAGCCTGTAATATTCAGCGATAAACAGAGTTTTTCATAATATTGCATCGATTGATTCATTGGTATATTGAGAATTTTGATCACAAACGGCAAGGCAGCCAAGGCGTTACAAACAGATACCACTACAAATAAATGCCCTGCTGAAAAATCAATATCTTGCAACCAAAGGAATAAGCCGACTGCTAAGACAATCGTCGGAATGGCTAAAATCATCATTCCCCCTGTTAAAATTAAGTGCGCTAATTTGGGGTGATATAACCATTGTAGCTGACGGGAAAGTAACAATAGGAAGAAGGCAAATAATACCGATAAAATCCCTGCGGTCGGTGCCATGGTTAATGAATAAGCAAGTGCTTTCCATAATTGTGGATTTTGCCAATAGCCAAATAATTGAGTTGCAGACAAACCTTGGAAAACAATATTGAATAAGGGACTTAAAATAAATAAACACACCGAGAATAAGACAAAAATATGTCCAAATTTGACCGCACTTGAAGAAGGCAAAACCCATCGATAACGTTGCGAAATCTGCGTTTCAGGTGCTTTCGCCCAATATTGTGAAAGTGAAAATAACGCAAAACAAAACGCAAATTGTACAAGCGCAAAAAGTGCGGCTTTGGGTAAATCAAATTCAAAGAAAATGGCTTGGTAAATCGCGACTTCTAATGTGCTGTTTTGTGGTCCACCACCTAGAGCCAATACAATCGTAAAGCTAGTGAAACATAGCATAAAAATCAATACAAAGGCTGACACGATTTGGCTTTTCAAATAAGGCCATTCAATTAAACGGAAAAATGTGAAACCTTTGATATTCAATTGTGCAGCGAGTTGATGCTGTTCAGTCGGTACACTTTGCAAAGCCTGCAAACTCATTCGTGCCGCTAAAGGAATATTAAAAAATAAATGGGCAATAAGAATGCCACTTAAACCATAAATGGAGGGTTTCCACGATATACCTAAGGTTTGCAGCAGTTGTATTAGCCAACCGGCAGTGCCATAAATCCCAATCAAACCGAAAATAGCCAGTAATGCCGGCAAAACAAATGTGAGGGAAAAAAT
>CBCSVJ010000061.1:0-6501 GCA_965143545.1 uncultured Haemophilus sp.
GACGGAAAATTCCAAATTTCTCGCTTAGAAATCAGCCCAGGAACGCATGAAGCATGGTGGCGCATGCTGTTTGATAGCGGCGTGCGTTATCATTATGGCAACATCACCTTCGACCATTCCCAAATTCGCGAAGACTATCTGCAAAATATGCTCAACATTAAATCGGGCGAGCCTTATTTAGTCAGTGATTTATCTGAATTAACCAATAATTTTTCTTCCACCAACTGGTTTAGCTCCGTACTTTTACAACCGCATGTCCGTGAAGAAGATAAACTAGTCGATATCGAACTTTTACTTTATCCACGTAAGAAAAACTCAATGGAGCTTGGGGTCGGTTTTGCGACTGATACAGGCCCTCATGTCCAAATTGGTTGGACAAAACCTTGGATCAATAGCCGAGGCCATAGTTTCCGTACAAATCTTTACGTCTCTGCGCCAAAGCAAAACTTTGAAGCCACCTATAAAATGCCATTGTTGAAAAATCCATTAAATTATTATTATGAATTTTCAACCGGTTATGAAAAAGAAAATAAAAACGATACGGATACCAAAGCCCTCACTTTCGCTGCATTACGTTATTGGAATAATAGCGAGGGTTGGCAATATTTTGCAGGTCTTCGTGTCCGTTATGACAGCTACACACAAGCTGATTTCACCGATAAAACTTTCCTAGTTTATCCAACTGGAGGCTTTAGCCGTACCCGTTTAAGAGGTGGTCAATTCCCAACATGGGGAGATACCCAAAAAATCACGGTTGATTTAGGGAATAAGCTTTGGATGTCCGATGCTAATTTCTTTAAAGTTCAAGCCTCTACCGCCTGGATTCGTACGTACGCAGAAAATCACCGTTTTATTACCCGTGCAGAAATTGGTTATTTAAATACGTCCGATATTCGAAAAATTCCACCTGCATTACGTTTCTTTGCAGGGGGCGATCGCAGCGTGCGAGGTTATGGCTATAAGAAAATTTCACCGAAAAATAAAAATGGAAAATTAGTCGGCGGCTCTCGCTTAGTAACAGGTAGCCTTGAATATCAATATCAAGTTTACCCAAATTGGTGGGGAGCAGTATTTGCGGATACAGGCTTAGCCGCAGATGCTTACAAAGCAAATGAGTTACGCTACGGCGCAGGTTTCGGTGTACGTTGGGCATCGCCAGTTGGCGCCATCAAATTTGATATTGCAACGCCAATTCGAGATAAAGATAACAGCAAAAACATTCAATTTTACATTGGCTTAGGGGCTGAAATTTAGGGTATGACTATGTCTGAACAAGAAAAACAACCAGATAACCAAACCACACAACCCGTTAAAAAGAAAAAGACCTGCCGTAAAATTTTATGTGTCGGAAGTGCGGTCATTTTTATTCCTGTTTTAGGCTTAGTCACAGCACTGTCTTTTGATAGTGGACAACGTGCACTTATTCAACTCGCCGATAAAATGCTCGATAGCTTATCTATTGAGCAAGTCAGCGGTGGCTTACAAGATGGTTTAGTCTTAGAAAATTTACGTTTTCAAACAACCGGTGTCGATGTAGCCCTTCCTAAAACGCGATTACAACTGAATTTAGCTCGTTTACTTTCGGGTGATATTATTGTTGATGATCTCAGCTTAACGCAGCCGAAAATTGCCATTGATACCAGTGTCATGCCACCTTCTGAAGAGAAACAAACGGAAAGTGGTCCAATGGAAAAAATCCATTTACCGGTTTCTGTGCAAGTGAAAAATGTGGCGATTACTGACTTTGATATGAAACTCGATCAAAGCAATATTACGTTTTCGTCTTTTCAAAGTGCGATCAGTTTAAACAATGAATCTGGCCTTACCCTTGAGCCCACCACGCTTTCAGACGTGCTTTTCTCAACTGTCTCCCAAACTCAACCGAATACACCTCAACCTGAGAAAAAAGAACCCGCTAAACCCGTTGATTGGGCGCAAATTGAGCAAACACTCACACCGGCTTTTTTAGGTAATTTAAATGCGGTGAACTTGCCTTTTGATATGCACATTCCAAGTTTTTTGGGTACAAACTGGCAATATCAATCCCTCAATAAAAAAGGCGAAGAAATCCAAAAAATCACTGTGCCTAAAGTGGAATTGCAAGCAGATGCCACCGATCATTTAGTGAAATTACAAAAACTCGACATTGACAGCTCTCTTGGTACACTTTCTAGCCAAGGGCAACTCCAGCTCAATGAAGATTTTCCGGTTGATCTCACATTAAAATCGGATCTCCAAGCGTTTAAATCAAAAGACAAAACTATTCTGCCTGCTAGCAAAGTTGATCTCAATTTATCGGGTTCATTGAAAAAAACAACCGCACTTTCGTTAACCACACAGGGTGTGCTTGATGCCACCTTAACGGGTGACGTGAAACTGGCCGAAGATAAAACGCCATTAAATCTGCAGTTAAAAGCGAAAAAAGGTCAATATACTTTTGCAGACGGTCTAGCACCGCTCAAAATTAACGATGTTGATATCAAACTCACAGGCGATTTATTGAATTATCACGCAGAAGTTGTTGGTGGCGTGGAGGGGATGGATCATATCCCTCATACTCACGTTGATTTAAATGCAGACGGTAAACTCTACGAAGTCACCCTCAACGAATTAAAACTTGCTGCCCTCGATGGTACCGCACGTTTAACGGGTTCCTCAAACTGGAAAGATGGCGCACAATGGGATGTGACTGCTGATTTAAACAAAATGAACATTCGTCCTTATGTGCCTGCCATGCCAGCCGTATTATCGGGCAAAGTGAGCTCTCAAGGTTCCGCTGATTCCAATCATTGGAAAGTGGATGTGCCTACCGTGGATTTAACGGGTAGTCTCTCTTCTCGCCCATTAAGCTTAAAAGGTAGTGTCTTTTTAAGTAATGAAACTTTATTAAACACTCCTGATTTATTGCTGAACTATGGCGATAACCGCATTGCAGCAAAAGGTATATTAGGTGATAAATCAAACCTAGATTTAGATATCAACGCACCAAGCTTACGTGGTCTATGGCAAGATTTAGCGGGTTCCGTCGTTGGCAAAGCACAAATTTTAGGTAAGCTTACTGCGCCAACCATTAATACTGATTTAACTGCACAAGGCTTGCACTTCCAAGGGTTAGACTTATCCAAAGCCTTAATTAAAGGTAATGTTGTCAGTGAACCACAAGTAAAAGGTGAACTTACCGTCAAAGCGGAAAACTTCCGTTATGGTGACAGCATCAAATTACATAATATTGATTTGAATGCATCAGGTGATGAAAAACATCATACGCTTACCTTAAAATCAAAAGGTGAGCCCGTTGCAGCTGATTTACAAATCGCGGGGAATTTTGACCGCACTTCTCAGCAATGGAAAGGTAATTTAAGCCAAGTAAGCCTAAACTCACCTATCGGTGATTTTAAAGTGAATCAAACCATTCCGGTGACTTATGACAATAAAAAAATCCAAGCCACCATTGGTTCACACTGTTGGATTAACCAAGACTTAGATCTGTGCTTCCCTCAACAATTTACAGCAGGGAAAAACGGCGAGGTCCCTTTTGAGCTTAAACGTATTAATTTAGATTTAGTGAATAAATTGATGGGACAAGACACGCTCAAAGGCCTGTTACAAAGCCGAGGTAAAGTGGCGTGGTTCACGGATAAACCATTACAACTAAATGTGGCAGTGGAAGGCAATAACATTGGTGTGGCACAAAAATTAGACTACCGCACCTTTAAGCTAGATATTCCTAAATTAAGTGTGAATGCCGATATTCAAAATAATAATTTAACCTTGAAATCAGACATTAACGTTCAGAATCAAGGTCGAATCGACACAGACTTAAAAATTAATGATTTAAGTAAAGGTCGACAATTAGGTGGTACCTTTACCATTGAAGGTTTACGCTTATCCTTAGCCAATCAACTTTTCTCCAGCGGTGAAAGCATAGATGGTGAAGTAGTCTCACGCTTAAGTTTCGGTGGTAATTTAGAAAAACCATTATTAAACGGTAATTTTGATATCCGCAATGTCAAAACAAAACTGAAAAGCCTGCCTTTTGATGTGACTGATGGCCAAGTCGCAATTCGCTTCAATGGCACCTATTCAACCTTAAATGGCCATGTTCAAACACCAGATAGCAAGCTAAATATTAACGGGCAAGCTAACTGGGCTCACATGGATAACTGGACGGCAGAAGTCAGAGCGCAAGCAGATAATTTCAAAGTCGATATTCCATCTATGGCGAAATTAAAAGTCAGCCCGAATGTGGTTGTCAAAGCCTCGCCAAAACTCTTAGATTTGAGTGGTAATGTGGATATCCCTTGGGCAAGAATTGCTATTGAAAGCTTACCGGACAATGCTGAACCAGTGAGTGAAGATGAAGTCATTTTAAATGGCCCAAGAAAAAGTAAAGAAGAACTCATTAATCGCCAATTTGCTTCAGAAACGAAATCAGGGATGCAAATTCAATCTGATTTAAAAATTAAAATCGGTGATGATGTGCATTTAGATGCCTATGGTTTAAAAACGAATTTGGATGGTTTACTTTCGGTGAAACAGGATAAAGGTAAGCTAGGATTATTTGGTCAAATTAACCTAAAAAATGGTCGTTATGCCTCTTTTGGACAGGATTTATTAATTCGTAAAGGACAAATCAGCTTCTCTGGTTTACCTTCACAGCCGATGTTAAATATTGAAGCGATTCGTAATCCTGAGGCCATGGAAGACAGTAAAGTGACCGCGGGGGTAAAAGTGATTGGTATGGCATCTAGCCCACAAGTCACGATTTTCTCTGATCCAGCCAAATCTCAAGACCAGGCACTTTCTTATTTATTAACCGGTCGCTCATTAGAAAACAGTGGTGAAGCAGGTTCTAGTGGTTCTGTCGGTGCGGCATTACTCGGCTTAGGTTTGGCGAAAAGTGGTAAAGTAGTCGGCGGTATTGGCGAAGCCTTTGGTATTCAAGACTTAAACTTAGGCACTGCCGGTGTTGGGGATAGCTCGAAAGTACAAGTTAGTGGTAATATTGGTAAACGCTTACAAGTGAAATACGGTGTAGGATTGTTTGATGGATTAGCCGAAGTGACCTTGCGTTACCGCTTAATGCCACAGCTTTATTTTCAATCGGTTTCCAGCACAAACCAAGTTTTTGATTTATTGTATCAATTTGAATTTTAGGAAAGGACATGCATAACGACAAGCAACTGGCTCAACTCGTAGAACCTCATCACCGAGGTGAGGCCCGGGAGATTGCCGCCATTGATTTAGGCTCAAACAGCTTCCACATGATTGTGGCACGCATTATCAATGGCTCGATTCAGGTGCTTTCTCGTTTAAAACAAAAAGTGAGTCACTCTGACGGCTTAGACGAGCACAATGTATTAAGCCAAGAAGCCATTGAGCGCGGTGTAAATTGCCTTGCACTTTTTGCTGAACGCTTACAAGGTTTTGCACCAGAAGATGTGAATGTCGTAGGCACCTATACCTTACGAAGAGCGGTCAATAATGACGAATTTTTACGTCAGGCTGCCACTGTCTTTCCTTATCCGATTAATATCATCAGCGGTCAAACGGAAGCCAAAACCATTTATGCGGGTGTTTGCCACACTCAACCAGAAAGCGGACGTAAACTGGTCATAGATATTGGTGGTGGCTCGACCGAAATGATCATCGGTGATGATTTCACCCCCTTAGTGGCAGAAAGTCGTCACATGGGCTGTGTGAGCTTTGCAAAAAAATTCTTTCCGAATGGCGAAATTTCCAAAGAAAACTTCGAGCGAGCTCGCCAAAGTGCGGTCAATAAAATTGAAGATTTAAGCTGGGAATATCGCAAGCTCGGGTGGCAATCAGTGTTAGGCTCATCAGGCACGATTAAAACCGTCTATCAAGTGATTACTGCAACTCTTGATCCGAACGGCATCATCACCGCAGAACGCTTACAAAATTTAATCGAGCGAACCTTACAAGCTTCCCATTTTGAAGAGCTCAACATAGCAGGATTAAACCCTGATCGCGTGGATGTCTTTGTGCCAGGCTTAGCCATTTTAAGCGCTGTTTTTGACGTTTTTGGCTTAGAAAATATGCGCTATTCTGACGGCGCTTTGCGTGAGGGGGTGATTTATAGCTTAGAAAAAAACTTCCAAGTTTCAGACATCCGTACACGTACCGCATTAGGACTTGCCGAACAATTTAACTTAGATTTAGCGCAAGCTGATCGCGTGGCAAATAGTGCGAAAACCTTGATTGACCAATACACCCATTGGCAAAAACCATATCTTGCTGATGAAATGAAAAATCTGTTGATTTGGGCGGCACGCTTATTAGAAGTCGGTATTGTCATTAATCATCGCAATGTACAAAAACATTCCGCTTATATTCTGCAGAATATGGAATTACCAGGCTTTGATCGCGAACAACAACGCTTATTGGTAAATTTAGTTCGTTATCACACGGGTGCATTTAAAAAGAATGATTTACCGATTTTTGCTCGTTATGCGGATGAAGATGTTCTTGTTTTACTGC
>CBCSVJ010000062.1:0-6476 GCA_965143545.1 uncultured Haemophilus sp.
CGTGACTTCTTTTGGTACGTTAGTTTTTTCAGGGAAACGTTGTGTTAATTCACGACCTACCATCATTGAAACAATTTCTTCCATGGTGGTGCCTTTAACTTGAACGGTATTGATCCATTTACCATCACGAAGAATGGTGATTTCATCACAAATTTTGAAGATTTCATCCATTTTGTGTGAAATATAGATAATGCCACAACCGCGATCTTTTAATTTTTGAATAATTTTGAAAAGATGTTCCACTTCTTTTTCTGAAAGTGAGGATGTTGGCTCATCCATAATTACGATTTTAGCGTTATAAGAGAACGCTTTCGCAATTTCGATCATCTGCATTTGTGAAACGGAAAGTTTGGCCACTTTTTCTCTTGGATCAACATCAATATCCAATTCATCGAAAATCGCTTTGGTATCACGATACATTTTGGCGTGATCCACAAAAGGACCTTTAAGTGGGTAGCGACCCAACCATAGGTTATCCATTACACTGGTTTGACGCACCAAGTTAAGTTCTTGGTGAACCATTGAAATCCCATTTTCAAGGGCTTCTTTTGATGTTTTAAAATCAACAGGTTTGCCTAAGAATAAAATTTCACCTTCGTCTTTTGCATAAATTCCGAAGAGGCATTTTAATAATGTAGATTTACCCGCCCCGTTTTCGCCCATTAAGGCGTGAACAGAGTGAGAACGAACTGTTAGATTGGCGTGATCAAGGGCTTTTACACCGGGAAAAGACTTACTGACATCCGTCATTGTCAGTAGTACATCACTGTCTTGGGTTTGAGTTGTCATATCCAACCTCATCAAAAAGAGGGAAAGGGAATTTGGGTTTCCTTTCCCCCTAAAATTAAAGAAAAGCAATAGATTTTCTTATTTTAAGAATTCACTTAGGTTATCTTTATCCACACCAACATAAGGGATACGTACCACACGGTTTTCTAATTTCCATTGTGTACCTTCTGTTGCTGCTTTACCGTTAGCAAGGTTTGCAGAAAGTTGAACAACTGCTTTACCTTGGTTAACACCATCGTTTAACACAGTACCAGCGATTTCGCCTTTCTTAATTAATTGAAGTACTTCTGGTAATGCATCCACACCAAAGATAGGTAATTTTTTACCGTGTGCTTTAGTTGCTTCTAATGCACCTAACGCCATACCGTCATTGTTTGAAATGATCATTTCAATTTCGTTAGCTTTAGAGCTAGATAACCATGCATCGACTTTATCTTTAGCCATTGCTGCATCCCACATACCGGTATCAATAAATAATTGTTCGGTTTGGATACCTTTAGCATTTAATTGCTCAATCACATATTTAGTACGTGCTTCTGCGTCTGGGTGGCCTGGCTCACCTTTTAATAATACATATTGGATTTTACCATCTTTGTTTAAGTCCAAGGCTGGCATTGCTTTCCATTGTTTCGCAATTAAGTCACCTTGGATTAAGCCTGATTCTTTCGGGTCTGTACCCACATAGTAAGCGTGATCGTAGCTACCGATAGCTTTTGCACCAGGGTCTTTATTGAAGAAAACAACAGGAATGTCATCTTGTTTCGCTTTGTTGATCACTGTGGAAGCTGCAGCTGGGTCCACTAAGTTAATCGCTAAAGCTTTTACACCTTTAGAAAGCAAACCATCCACTTGGTCATTTTGAATAGATTGTGCATTTTGAGAGTCATTCATTAATAACTCAATGCCGCCAAGCGCTTTCGCTTCTTTATCGATTTCTTTACGCATTAATGACATGAAGTTGTCATCATATTTATAAATGGTAACACCAATACGGTTATCGGCTGCGAAACCTGAAGTTGCTGAACCTAAACCGATTGCTAAAGCGACTGCACTTAATACTGCTGTTTTTTTCATAAAAACGCTCCTATGTAGAGAAAGAGATTTTATTGTTGATTTTTTATATATCAAATAGAGGAATGTTGCGTACATCTATTGCAACTGAATCCATCATAACGAAATCAAAACCGTTAATCTGTGATCAAACTCACATAAATGAAAACGATTACATAGCAATGTTTAAATTTGTGATCTCCATCACGGTTTCATTGCATTTTCTACAGAAAAACGTCTCACCAAGGTTGGATTAAATTGGACAACAGTCGGTGTAACAATAGACGAGTCAACTAAGCTCAAAGCCAGTTTCGCCGCATAATTTGCCATTAAATCAATTGGATAGCGAATAGTGGTAAGCTTAGGAATCAAATATCGAGCAATTGGCATATCATCAAAGCCTACAATGGAAAACTGTTTCGGCACTTTGATATTGTTTTCATTTAAAACGGAAATTGCTCCCGCAGCCATCGTATCGTTATAGGCCACTACAGCGGTTAAATTGGAGTTGTAGCTCAATAAATCAATCATGGCCTTTTCACCACCTTCAAAATCAGGTGAATTATGCACAATGGCTTGTTCTACAATGGGGAAGTTATGTGCTTCTAAGGCCTCTAAGTAGCCCTCTTTACGTTCTGTTTCATCTAAAATACCGTGATTGGAACCAATATAGGCGATGTGCTTATGGCCATAACGAATCAACATTTCAGTGGCAAGATAGGTGCCTTGACGGTTATCAAGGCTGACGCAACGATTTTCATAGCCTGCAATCACACGGTTAATCACCACCATACCGGGTACATTTTCTAAATAATGCTGTAACTCTTCGTCAGAAAGGGCTTTGGAATGAACGACCAGACAGCTACAACGCTTGCGTAGCAAGGTATCAATGGCTTCACGCTCTTTTTCTGCATGATGGTATCCAATGCCGATCAAAATCGTTTTTTGATGCTCTTCAGCAACTTTATCGACCGATTTAACCAAGATAGCAAAGAACGGATCCGTTACATCAGTAACCACCACGCCAATGGTATCAGTATTTTGTACTGCCAGAGCTTGTGCGTTTGCATTGGGTTGATAATTTAAGACTTCCATTGCACGTTGTACTGAATAACGGGTTTTTTCACTCACAGATGGGGAGTGATTAATCACCCGGGAAACAGTGGCAACCGACACGCAAGCTAATTCAGCAACATCTCGAATTGTAGGCATAACAGGGCTCTCATTCATTTTTTCATAGCAATTATCATAGTAAATTTGAATAAAATTGAAAGCGGTTACTTTCAAAAATGCTACATTCGTCACAAAAAAGTGATTGGACTAGCGCCTTATTTCCTGATTTTGTGATAATGATCACGGTTTATTTTTTTTAATTTGTTATCTTATGAAGAAAATTTTGTAATCGTTTACATTTTGGAGCAAAAATATGAGCGAAACCATATTTGAACCAACAGATCATCCGCATCGTCGTTATAATCCGTTAATTGACCAATGGGTTTTAGTCTCGCCACATCGTGCTAAACGTCCATGGCAGGGACAACAAGAAAAAGTGAGTGAGGAACAAAAGCCAAGCCACGATCCAAATTGTTATCTTTGCCCGCGTAATAAACGTATCACTGGCGAACCTAATCCGGATTACCATAAACCTTATGTATTCAAAAATGATTTCTCGGCTTTATTAGAAGATACACCAGCGCCAGAGCAATCAGCCGATCCTCTTTTCCAAATGAGCCAAGCTCGTGGTGAAAGCCGTGTTATTTGTTTTTCACCAGATCACAGCAAAACCTTGCCATTATTGACCGCACTTGAAATTGAAGAAGTGATTAAAGTGTGGCAAGAGCAATTGCGTGAACTGGGTCAAAAATATCAGTGGGTACAGATTTTCGAAAACAAAGGTGCGGCAATGGGATGTTCCAATCCACATCCGCACGGACAAATTTGGGCAAATAGCTTTTTACCGAATGAAGTCGCACGTGAAGATGTTGCTCAGCGAAATTATTATGAAAAACACGGTTCGGTGCTTTTAGTGGATTACGTTCAAAAAGAATTAGAGAAAAAAGAACGTATTGTGGTGGAAACCGAGCATTGGGTTGCTGTGGTGCCTTATTGGGCGGTGTGGCCGTTTGAAACCCTGTTATTGCCAAAAGTGCATGTAAAACGCTTAACAGAATTAACCGAGGCTCAAGCTAAAGATCTTGCCGTGATATTGAAAAAACTGGCAACAAAATACGATAACTTATTTGAAACGTCTTTCCCTTATTCGATGGGCTTCCATGCAGCACCATTTAATGGTGAAGATAACGAACATTGGCAGCTTCATGCACATTTTTATCCACCATTGTTGCGTTCTGCTACGGTTCGCAAATTTATGGTGGGCTATGAAATGCTAGGTGAAAGCCAACGTGACCTCACCGCTGAACAAGCCGCAGAAAGATTACGAGCGTTAAGCGAAGTACATTATAAAGAACGTTAAGAAATCCTTTCCCTCTTGAATTAAGAGGGAGTGTGAAAGATAAAGGAAAATAATATGACTCCAATCCAAAAATCCCAACACATTTTTACGCAAAAATATAATAAGCAACCTGAACTGACCGTATATGCGCCAGGTCGTGTGAACATTATCGGCGAACATACCGACTACAATGATGGTTTTGTGATGCCTTGTGCAATCAATTATGGTACAGCCATTGCGGGATCAAAACGTGCTGATCATATTTGGAATGTTTATGCCGCAGATCTTGATCTTGAGGATACCTTTTCTCTTGATGAAGATTTCCCTCAAAGTGAGCAAAAATGGGCGAATTATGTGCGTGGTGTCGTGAAATTTATTCAAGAACGTTGCCCACAATTTAAACAAGGTGCTGATTTGGTGATTTCTGGCAATGTGCCACATTCTTCTGGTTTGAGTTCTTCGGCTGCCCTTGAAGTAGCGACGGGTAAGTTCTGCCAACAACTCAGTGATTTACCTTTAACACATACCGAGATTGCTTTAATTGGTCAAAAAGCTGAAAACAAATTCGTTGGCGCAAATTGCGGGAACATGGATCAATTAATTTCCGCTTTAGGACAAAAAGATCATCTCTTAATGATTGATTGCCGTAGCTTAGAAACACAGCCAACGCCAGTGCCGAAAGATGTCGCTGTTATTATTGTGAACTCAAATGTACCCCATGATTTGGTGACGGGTGAATACAATACACGCCGTTGGCAATGTGAAAAAGCCGCAGAGTTCTTTGGCGTGAAAGCGTTACGTGATGTGTCAGTAGAAGAATTCCAAAAAAGAGAAGCAGAATTGACCGCACTTAATTCTTTAGTGGCGAAACGTGCACGCCATGTGGTGACTGAAAATCAACGTGTGCTTGATGCGGTTGAAGCGTTAAAACATAACGATTTAACAAAATTAGGCGAGTTAATGGGGCAATCTCACGAGTCCATGCGTGATGATTTCGAGATTACCGTGCCACAAATCGATTATCTTGTTGAACTTGCTCAATTAGTGATTGGTAAAACCGGTGGTGCGAGAATGACTGGTGGTGGTTTTGGTGGCTGCATTGTTGCCCTTGCACCTCATGATAAAGTTGAAGAAGTGCGTAAAATTATTGCCGATAATTATGAGAAACAAACGGGGTTAAAAGAAGATTTCTACGTTTGCACAGCCTCACAAGGAGTGAGTCTATGCTAGAAAAAACGGCGTTCAATGCACCAGATGGACAGCCTTATCAACTCATTCAACTCACCAATTCAAATGGCATGACTGTGCAATTTATGGATTGGGGAGCCACTTGGATTTCTTGTAAAGTCCCTGTGAATGGTGAGTTGAGAGAAGTGTTACTTGGCTGCAAAGTAGAGGATTATCCTCATCAAACTGCTTATTTGGGCGCAAGCGTAGGACGCTATGCGAACCGTATTGCTAACGCCAAATTTGAATTAGGTGAGCAAACAATCCAGCTGGTTGCGAATCAAGGCAAACATCAATTACATGGTGGTAAAGAAGGCTTTGATAAACGCCGTTGGAAAATGGAAGAGTGCGGTCAGAATTTTGTACGTTTTTCCCTTGTATCTCCAGATGGTGATCAAGGTTTTGAAGGCAATGTACAAGTCAATGTGATTTATACATTAACTGATGAAAATAGCGTAAAAATTGAATATGAAGCAGAAAGTGATAAAGATACCGCACTTAACTTAACGAATCACGCTTATTTCAATTTAGAAAATGCTGAGCAGGGTAGTGATGTGAGAAATCATACATTATGCCTCAATGCGGATTTCTATTTACCGGTTGATGGTGAAGGCATCCCAAATTCACCACTTAAGCATGTGGTGAATACCAGCTTTGATTTTCGTGTTGCAAAACCAATCGCACAAGATTTTCAGCAAGGCGATCAAGTGGTGACAAAAGGTTACGATCATTCTTTTATCGTCAATAAAGCATGGCAAAAGCCTTGTGTATTATCGACTTCCCCTAATGAAGATTTAAGCCTTGAAGTGCTCACATCCCAAGCGGCGTTACAGGTTTATACGGGAAACTATCTTGCCGGCACTCCAACTCGTGAAGGTAGCACTTATCAAGATTTCAGTGGCATCGCACTTGAAACTCAATGCCTTCCTGATACCCCAAACCATCCAGAATGGGAAAA
>CBCSVJ010000063.1:0-6451 GCA_965143545.1 uncultured Haemophilus sp.
TGCTAACATTTGTTCTTCAGTTAAAATATCAGCTTCAGATTCAACCATTAATACTGCTTTGTCAGTACCTGCAACCACTAAGTCTAAACGGCTTTGTTTTTGTTCGGCCATAGTTGGGTTTAATACGAATTGGTTGTCGATAAAACCAACGCGTGCTGCACCGATAGGGCCATTGAAAGGTACACCAGATAAGGTTAATGCTGCAGAAGCACCGATCATTGCCACTAAGTCAGGGCTGATTTGTGGGTTGACAGACACCACAGTTGCTACAACTTGGATTTCGTTGAAGAAACCTTCTGGGAATAATGGACGAATAGGACGGTCGATTAAACGTGCAATTAAAGTTTCGCCTTCAGATGGACGACCTTCACGTTTGAAGAAACCACCAGGGATTTTACCCGCCGCATAAGTACGCTCTTGGTAGTTTACGGTTAATGGGAAGAAGTCTTGACCTTCTTTCACATCTTTTTTAGCCACAACAGTCACGAATACCGTGGTATCGTCCATGCTTGCCATAACCGCAGCAGTTGCTTGACGTGCAATTGCGCCGGTTTCTAGAGTAACGGTATGTTGACCGTATTTAAATTGTTTAACAATTGGATTCACAATGTTTTCCTTCAAAATAATATTTAAAACAAAGCTTTATTTTCCAGATTGCGACTAGCAAAAGAAATCTTTCGAAAAAATGACCGCACTTTGGGCGTTTAAAAATTTCTTTTGATAGCCGCACGCTAATGCAGAAAATAAAGCTCGCTTATTATACAGAGTTTTAAATTTATTGGTAACTTTATTTAATATAAGCAACTTGTTATCATATTCTCATACAAATACATACGTAAGGAGACACTATGATTATCAGTGCATTAAATAACCCAAATTTCAAAGTGGGTTTACCAAAAGTTATCGCGGACATTTGCGATCATCTCAATACATTAGATCTTGAAGCATTAGAAAATGGTCGTCATGATTTAAGCGAGCAAGTCTATATGAATGTCATGGAATTTGATACGGTTGAAGCGGATAGCAAACAAGCTGAACTTCACCACAAATATCTAGATATTCAATTACTTATTCGTGGCGAAGAAAATGTTGAAGTAAGCGCGACCTATCCAAATCTCAGCTTATACGATGAATATCGTGATGCCGATGATTACCAACTCACCCCACAAATTGAAGATAAAAGCACGGTAACACTTTTACCAAAAGTGTTCGCCGTCTTTTTCCCTTATGAGCCACATAAACCAGGTTGCACCGTAAACGGCAAATCAAGTTTTGTGAAAAAACTGGTGGTGAAAGTACCAGTAGAATTGATTTAACAATTCTGATTTATTAAAACAAAAGGGCGGTCAGAAATTTATGTATTTTTCTGACCGCTCTTTTTTATTATTTAATCACCGTAATTGACCATTTTGCATCATCAATTTGCTCGAAGTTTGTGACTTCATAGCCTTCTTCTGCTGCCCAAGCAGGAATGGCTTCAGTGGCTTGGGTGCAGTCGAATTCAATTTCTAGGCCATCGCCTTTATTTAACTTAGCCATGGCTTCCTTAGCTTCAACGAGAGGAAATGGGCAAACAAGGCCGAGTGTTGGTAATTTAACGATCATATAAGCTCCTTATGATGCTTTTGATAATTTTAAACGTTGTGGACGAATAATGGTGAAGTAGGCGGCCACCCAAGTGCCGAGGATCATCAATGGCAATGATACCCAACCTTGCCAAGAGAAAAAGGCAGTTTCGACTAAGCCATTACCGATAGAACAGCCACCTGCAAGGGTTGCACCGATACCCATGAGAATACCGCCGAGTCCGCTGCGTAGAATCGTGGTGGCATCCGGTACGCGAACACGAAATTCATTGCTTGCTTTCGCACCGATGAATGATCCAATAAAAATTCCTAAGACTAAGAATACGCCCCAGTTAATAAATTTACCGTCGCCAGTAACGAGGAATTGCATAATATTAGCGGATGGGCCAGTGATCCCAAGTCCAAACTCGCGACCCGTAGCGACACTGAGTGGCCAAGCGGCAAGTGCGATTAATCCGATTAATACGGCAGAGAAAAATGGATGCCAGCGTTTTTCAAATAATAAATGAGCAAGCCCCGTTTTCTTTGGTTTTAATGCCGCGATTTTTACGCTTGGTTTGCTGAGATGTTTGTATACATAAAAGGCTGTCACTAAAGTTAATAATGCGACTAACCACCAAGGTGAAATGCCGAATGTGTCGTAAATATTGCGTTGTTCGATATTGATGCTACGTAAAGCTTTATTGAATTCGCCTAACGGGCCGGTGCGCATGATGGCACTTAATAACATATAAGTGAATAACGCGACCCAACTGCCGACTAAGCCTTCTGCAGCGCGGTACCAAGTTCCTGTTGCACAACCGCCAGCAAGAACAATACCGATACCAAACACAAAGGCACCGATAATCACCGCTAAAAAGGCAAAATTTTCAGCCGGATCGACATTTAATACACCGATTTCTTTTAAGAGAAAGAAACCGATGGATTGCACGGTAATCGCCAATAGAAGGGCGACAAACATTTTGTTATTTTTGGTGACATACATATCGCGAAATGCGCCGGTAATACAAAAGCGCCCACGCTGCATCACAAATCCGAGTAAAATTCCGCAAAGTAATCCGGTTAAAAGCATAAATATTCCTTTCTTTTAGAACTAAGTAGGGCAGTATTTTCTAAAAAAATAAGAAGATGACGCCAATAACTTTTAGCTAGAAAATATGTTTTTTTGATATAAAAAAAGTGCGGTCAGGAATTTATATATTTTTCTGACCGCACTTTATCGTAAGTTACCACGCTATTAAGGACAGGGTTTACTCACCATAATTTCAATTACTTGGCGATCGATGTGGTGCATACTCTTAGAAGCAATTGAGCATAGATTGTCGATAGTGCGATCGAGATCGTGTTCAACGATACCTTCATTGCCTGTAACATGGGTTTCATCCATCGCCATGAGTACTGATTTATAGCCAGAAGCCACGCTGGTGGAGACTTTCATCGCACAGCTATTGGATGCACCGTCACAGATAATGCCACTGATGTCACCAATCATGCTGCAAATCCCCATACTCACGGTTTCAAATTTAGCTGTAAGCAAATAGGCGATACCCGCACAGCTTCCCATTGAGGCGGTTGTTACCGCACAAAGGGCAGACAGTTTGGGTAATTTACTGTGGATATAAATGGCCATTAAGTGTGATAAGAAGAGTGCACGGAGACGTTTTTCTTCACTCACATTTAAATAATCGGCGACCACAACCACGGGCATAGTGGCGGCAATACCTTGGTTGCCTGAACCTGAATTACTCATCGCTGGCAATGTAGCCCCACCCATGCGGGCATCGGAGGCTGCGGTGGTTTCAATCATGATTTTACTGAGTAAATCGTCTGACATTAAGCCACTACCGACTTGTTTGCGTAGCGTTCTACCAATATGTAGGCCGTAATTTTCGCGTAACCCTTCGTTAGACAGCGCACGGTTGAGCGCGGCAGCTTGTCCGATAAAACGGATTTTATCGAGCTCAACTTCACAAGAAAATTCAAAAATTTCACGTGCGCTCACCTGCTTGAAAATATCATAAGGGGCGCAATCAGCGCATTCATCCTGTTCTTTCTCAAAAACAACTTCGCCATTTTTTTCAATTAAAATGATATTGGTGTGTTGATCTTGAATCGCTACTTTCACTCGGTCATTATCCGCAAACAACACTGCTTCAGAATATAAAATATGCTCGGTTTGATGAATATCCACATTAACGAGTTTTTTATCAAGCATCGCCCTGGCTTGGGATACTTGCTCTGGCGTGATGTGTTTTAATACTTCCAACTCACCCTCAGGATCACCGCCTAAAGCACCAATCGCTGCGGCAATAGGTAAGCCTACCATGCCCGTTCCAGGCACCGCAACACCTAAACCATTTTTCATTAAGTTTGGTGACACCTTGGCTTCAATACGCTCCGGTGTTTTGCCTAAATATTTGGCTGCAGTTGCTGCTGCAAGCGCTAAAGAGATAGGTTCAGTACAACCAAGTGCGGGAACCACATCACGTTCCACAAGGTGCAGTAATGGTTTTTCGATTTCGTTGAGTCTTTCTTGATTCATAAAATTCTTTTAATTTATTAAATACTGTCTTCTTTCTCTATGACTAATATGCGCGCTTCGCCTTGTGGATGAGCAACATGTTCGGTACCGATACCCGCATAAAAAATATCACCTGTATGGAGCAATACGGTTTTCTCTTGGCCGTCTTCTTTGTAGCGCATTTCCACCTTACCATCCATGACAGCAAAGACTTCTTCACCGTCATTGATATGCCATTTGTAAGGTTTATCTGTCCAGTGCAGGCGCACGGAAATACCATTCATATTGGTAATATCAAGGGCTCCCCAAGCGCGTTCAGCCGTAAAGAGGTGACTTCTAATAACTTTATTCATGACTAAATTCCTTAGTGCGCCTCATCCCAGTTAGTGCCTTGCCCCACATCTACAATCAATGGCACCACTAAATCAGCGGCACTTTCCATTTGTGTTTTGATGAGCTCGCTATAAAACGCGACTTTTTCTGACCGCACTTCAAACACCAATTCATCATGCACCTGCATAATCATTGCAATATCGGGATCATTTTGTAGTTTTTGATCCAATTGAATCATGGCGCGTTTAATAATGTCTGCGGCTGTGCCTTGCATTGGTGCATTGATCGCGACACGTTCGGCTGCTTTACGGCGCATACCATTAGAAGAGTTAATATCTGGGAGATATAAACGACGGCCGAATAGGGTTTCTACATAGCCTTGGGTTTTGGCTTTTTCGCGAATATCGTGCATAAAAGTTTGTACGCCAGGATAGCGTTTGAAATACAAATCCATATAGCTCTGAGCATCGGCACGGCCAATACCGAGTTGACGCGATAAGCCAAAGGCTGACATACCGTAAATTAACCCAAAGTTAATCGCTTTAGCATTACGACGTTGTTCGGAAGTCACTTCATCTAGTGAGACACCAAAGATTTCTGCCGCAGTAGAGCGGTGAATATCTTTGCCTTGGGTAAAGGCATTAATTAAGCCCTGATCCTGTGATAGGTGCGCCATAATGCGTAGCTCGATTTGCGAATAGTCGGCTGCCACAACAGTAAAGCCTTCGCGCGCAATAAATGCCTGACGAATACGATGACCTTCTTCATTACGAATCGGAATATTTTGTAAATTCGGATCACTTGATGAAAGACGACCGGTGGCTGTCACCGCTTGATGGTAGGAAGTATGCACTCGACCCGTTTGCGGATTTACCATTTGCGGTAATTTATCAGTGTAGGTCGATTTTAGTTTGCTGAGACCACGATGTTCTACCAACACTTTCGGCAATTCATGGCTAAATGCGAGTTCCTCCAATACTTCCTCGTTAGTGGATGGTGCCCCTTTTGGTGTTTTTTGAATAACCGGCAAACCTAATTTATCAAACAAAATTTCTTGTAATTGTTTGGTGGAAGCTAAATTAAATGGTTGCCCCGCCAAGACATAGGCCTGTTCTTCTAATTCACTTAAACGGTTAGCGATTTCGTTGGATTGAAGGAATAGCGCATCGCTATCAATTAAAACACCACGACGTTCCATACGGGAAAGTACGCCTAACAACGGCAATTCCATTTCTTTAAAGAGTTTTTCCAGAGTGGGTTCTTTAGAGAGTTTTTCCCATAGCACTTGTTGCAGTTTCATTGTCACATCAGCATCTTCCGCCGCGTACTCGGCGGCTTTTTCCAATGGAATTTGGTTGAAGGTCAGCTGATTTTTACCTTTGCCTGCAATCTCTTCAAAAGTGATTGTTTGATGCCCTAAATAACGTTTTGCCAGGTCGTCCATATTATGACGACCAGTGCTATTGAGCACATAGGACTCCAACATAGTATCGAAAGCGACACCTTGCACATCAATATCATTACGGGCAAAGATGGTGAGATCGTACTTGAAGTTTTGCCCGACTTTTTGAATAGCAGGATTTTCTAAAATCGGTTTTAACAACGTAAGTGCGGTTGTTTTTTCGAGAGTTTTTGGTGCGCCTAAATAATCTAATTGTAGCGGTAAATAAGCCGCCTCGCCGTTTTCGAACGCAAAGGAAATCCCCACTAAGTTGGCAGCCATATAATCTAAATTATCGGTTTCTGTATCCAACGCAAAAAGTTTAGCTTGCTTGAGTTTTTCCACCCAACGAGTTAAATCTGCTTCGGTGAGCAAGGTTTCATAACGGCTACGATCAATTTGAATTGCCGGCAATGCTTCATCGCTATTGTCTTGAGCACGCGCAGGCGTGGCTTGATAGTGATTAATCTTGGTCGGTTGTTCGTTATTATTGGTGATGGAATCAGCGCCATTCATCACTTCATTGAGCCAACGTTTAAATTCATAACGGCCGAAATATTCAGTGAGTTG
>CBCSVJ010000064.1:0-6444 GCA_965143545.1 uncultured Haemophilus sp.
CATTTTCTCACCAGTCAGCGCATCATAACGTAAGCCTGAAACGGTAATCACGAGGATGTTTGGTTTGTTCTCAACTTGCTCAAACTGAAGGTCTTTTTTCGGATAATCAAGTTTTAATGCATCTAAACGCCCTTCTTGCTCTAAGCGCTGAGAGTATATCTCCGCATTAATGAACCCCTGTTTTTCCAAAAAGGTTCGAGCAGTCATTGGATAAGAAAGCGGGAAGTTTGAACGTTGCATGGTAATCGGACGATATAAAAATGCATCCGCCCAAGCATAAATTAAATGTGTCGCGATAAACGTGGAAGTTAACACTAACCCCACTTTTTTCAGCCATTTTTGACGTTCTAAGCTACGTAATTTTTCCCAACTCCAACGAGAGAAAAGCATTTGGATTAGCAAAATAATCGGCATCGGTGCAAAGAAAATTTGCCAATCCCGTGAAAGATCGCCCTTTTCAGGATTCACTAACAAATTCCAAACAATAGACGAAAGGTGGATATTGAAACGGTTAAACACTTCCGTATCAAACAGCAATAAAGTAGTGCAAATTGTCGCGATAATCACCGTTACCCCACGGAAAGTGCGGTTATTTTTGATGATAAAACTCAGCGGGAAAATCACTAGCAAATACAAGGCAAAAACACAAAAGCTGAAATGCCCTAATAAGCTGATAAAGAAATAAATTTTACCGAGTAAGGTGTCTGGCCAATCAATGAGAAAGGCATAACGACTACCAATAAGAATTGCGATGATAATGTTAAAAAAAGCAAACCAATGTCCCCACGAAATTTTTCGCGAGGTTTCTTCACGGTATTCACGTCCGTTGAATTTGCTTTTTTTAAACCACCACATTTTACTTTGTTTTCACCGAATTCATCAGAGAGTTGGCAAAGGCTTGTGCTAATGCTTCACGCTGTGCAGCTGGCACGCTAGTGGTTAATAAATTACTAGCCATATTACCTAAAGCGATAAGAGAAAGATCAACGGGCGCTTTGTGAGTTTCAAGCACGCTAATCATATCGTTAATGATGGCATTAACTTGCCCATCGGAATACTTTGAATGTTGAGCCATTTGGAATGTTTAAGCCTGTTCTAAATACAAAAAAACTTCTCATATCATACCCGATAATTTGCTCAATCTGAATAATTTCTTTTTTCTTGCATAAAAAGTGCGGTTATAATTTAAGGCAAATTTTACGAAGGAAAAAATTATGAGCATTACGGTTAATCAAATCGTGCTACATCAATTAGTTAAGCACGCTGAAAATGAAACCACTACCATGGAAAGCGTGTTGCGTGATGAGCTTCTCACCATTACGCCAGAAGTCGAACAAATGATGTTGCAATTACATCAAGGTTATCAAAATAAAGGCAAAGCTTTTGGTGTCTTCCAAGAGAATTCCATTTTTGCACAAGATCTGAATCGTTTATTAGAAAATGAAATCAACTTTTTAAATTTCAGCCAACAATCCACAAAATTATTAGCGCAAGAATTAGGCAAATATAATTTTGCTGACAGTGGCACGCTAATCCTATGCCAATATAACTTTTTAGCAACGGATTACCTATTCATTGCTTTGTTGGATAGCCGTATCAGTATGTTAGTTGACGAAAATCTTGAAATTCGCCGTACAGAATACTTAGATATCACACAATTTGATATTGCGGCACGTATCAACTTAACGGATTTGCAAGTGAACGCAAACTCAAACCGCTACCTTACCTTCATTAAAGGTCGTGTTGGCCGTAAAATTAGTGACTTCTTTATGGATTTCTTGGGGGCTGAAGAAGGGTTAAATCCACAAGTTCAAAACCAATGCTTATTACAAGCTGTAAGTGACTACTGTGAACAAGGTGAACTAAACAAAGAACAAACTCAGGCTGTTAAAAAGCAGGTATTTGAATACTGCAAAGGTCAATTAGCAAGTGGTGATGAAATTGCCTTAACTGAACTTTCAGCAAATTTACCGACTCTAAACGAGCGCCCTTTTGTCACCTTTACAGAAGAGCAAGATTACGGCTTGGAAGAAACGATTCCACCAGTACGTTCCGCCTTAAAAACATTAACGAAATTTTCAGGTTCCGGTAAAGGGGTGACATTAAGTTTTGATGCGGATTTATTGAATAATCGTATTGAATGGGATCCACTTACAGATACTTTAACAATCAAAGGGATACCACCAAATTTGAAAGATCAACTTCAAAAAGCATTAAAGTGCGATAATTAATTTGGCAAGATCATAAAGTTTCGGTATCATTCGACATAACTTTGCAGTAAAAGGTAAAAAATATGCAATTAAAAACATTTTTAGGTGCAGTTGTTTTAGCATTAAGCTTAACTTCTTGTTCAACTGTACAAAAAGTCGTTTATCGTATTGATGTACCACAAGGTAACTATTTAGAAGCGGCCACTGTGGCACAAGTAAAACCAGGCATGACAGCCCAACAAGTACAATATTTACTTGGCACGCCGGTTTTAATTGATCCTTATAGTAACTTAACTTGGTATTACGTGTTCTTACAACAACACTCTTACCAAAAACCTGAGCAGCACACATTTACAGTGAAATTTGATCAAAATGGTTTAGTAAGTAGTGCAGAATTAGATAAGCCATTACCTGAAGTGGAAAAACAAGACGAAAATAATACTATCATCAGCACACCTGAAAACGCAGGTAAGAAAAGCTGGTGGAAATTCTGGTAGTCATAAAAAAACAATACCTGCTTGTCATATCAAGCAGGTTCGTTGTATTACAAGGGAATAAAAATGTCAAAAATTCTATTAGTTGATGATGATATTGAACTAACAGATTTGCTTGCAGAAGTTTTACGACTAACTGGTTTTGAAGTCGAAGTCGCGAATAATGGCCAAGAAGCGTTAGATAAGCTAAATGCAAGCCACCAGTTAGTTTTACTCGATATCATGATGCCCGTATTAAACGGGATTGAAACACTCAAGAAAATTCGCCAAACATCAAATGTCCCTGTAATGATGCTTACCGCTCGAGGTGAAGAAATCGATCGTGTTCTTGGCTTAGAACTCGGTGCCGATGACTATCTACCAAAACCTTTTAACGATCGAGAACTGGTTGCTCGCATTAAAGCTATTTTACGTCGTGCTACGCCAGTAGAAAAAGAAAATACTCAAAATTCGACTGCACTTTCATCAGAAGAAAACACATTGGAATTTTGTGGTTTAGTGCTTCACTCAGGCCTTCAACAAGCCTCTTATAACGGTCAAGATCTTGGTCTAACCGGCTCTGAATTTGCTCTACTTCATAAACTGGTACTTCGCCCAGGGCAAATTGTCTCTCGTGAAGAATTAAGTATGAATGTACTTGGCAAACATCTTTCTCCTTTTGATCGCTCGATTGATATGCATATGTCAAACTTGCGCAAAAAACTTCCAGAAAGAGACAATGGCTTACCATGGCTGAAAACACTACGTGGCCGTGGTTACTTGTTGGTTTGTGAATAATGCTTATCAAAAAATTCAGCTTAAATCAGCTTACGATACGCACATTTACTGTTTTTTGGTTGGCATTCTTTGCCATGACCGCACTTTTGGTCGCGCTTCCTTATTTTGATAGTCGCTTATATTCTGACTTGAATCAAAATGAAATATCGAGCTATCAAAAGAAACTTGTTGAATCCATTCGTAACAATAGAATCAATGGTATCCTCGCAGGCGTTCCTGTGCTTCCAACTGATAAATTCGACTCAGCTCGTCCAGTCATCATGACGCCTGAAAAAGAAATCTTCGGTGCTTTAGGCGAAGAAAGAATGCATATTGCTCAGTTCGCCCAAGAATCAAGTAACTTTGCCCAGCCACAACGCAAAACGTTTAAAGATATCCAAATTGCAGGACCTTTTAAAGTCTATATTGGCGATTCCGACCAATCATCTGAATTATTCTTTGTGTCTCGAGCTAATGGCCAACAAGAAATTTTACGGTATATGCTTGATCACCCTTGGATCTTGCTGCTCTTAACGTTAATTATCACGACTCCTTTGCTTTGGTGGTTCACTCATACCATCGTCAAACCGATTACCAATTTGCAAAAAGCCGCTAATAGCGTGGCATTAGGT
Organism: uncultured Haemophilus sp.; assembly: GCA_965143545.1. GTDB lineage: Bacteria > Pseudomonadota > Gammaproteobacteria > Enterobacterales > Pasteurellaceae > Haemophilus_D. The sequence goes on from CBCSVJ010000064.1 coordinate 4,093, forward strand.
AACTTTAAGGTTGATAATGAATTAGCTAATCATGGTCCATCAGAATTACGAGAAGTAGGACAAAGCTTTAACAAGATGTCGATTGCGATTGATAATCTCATTTCGAATCAACACAATCTACTGTCATCTATTTCTCATGAATTAAAAACACCACTGACGCGTTTACAACTTTCCACAGCTTTGGTTCGTCATCAAACGGGTGATATTGAGCCAGTTAAACGCATTGAGAAAGAAATCCAACGAATGGATAAAATGATCAGCGAGTTGTTACTCATTTCTCGTCAACAGATGCATTCTCAAATGGAGCATAATTTATTCCCTATTAATCAGCTTTGGGATGATGTGATCAAAGATGCCTTATTTGAAGCTGAGCAACGAAAAATAACTTGTGATGTGAATATCTCTATCTTACATCCTGAAAAGCACATGATTTATGGCAACCTTAGTTTACTTACCAGTGCAATTGAAAACATTGTTCGCAATGCGTTGAAATACACGAAAGATCGTATTTTCTTAACCATTGATTTACATAAAAATGAACAGGATGATAATTATCTGCAAATTCGAGTAGATGATAATGGCTTAGGCTTACCACCAGAAGAATTTGATAAAATCTTTAAACCATTCTATCGAGTTGATGAAACCAGAACACGAGCCACTGGCGGAACAGGACTAGGTTTAACCATTGTCTATAATGTTGTGAACGAACACAATGGAAAAGTATGGGCTGAATCCAGCAATTTAGGCGGGCTTGCCATCACGATTCAACTCCCACTATGGAAGCAACATTAATCCCAAAATAAAAGGCGATATTTTCATATCGCCTTTTTCTTATTTAATTTTCACTCGTTTTAATCTCAATGCATTGGATAACACAGAAAGCGAACTCATTGCCATAGCTGCCCCAGCCAAAACAGGACTTAAGTAGCCTAATGCCGCAAGTGGAATACCTAGCACGTTATAAATCAAGGCAAAGAATAAATTTTGTTTTATATTCTTTAATGTTGCTCGAGAAATCATTAATCCATCAACTAACTGATCAACTGAATGTTGCATAAGTGTCGCCGATGCGGTTTGCTCTGCAACATCAGAACCCGATTTCATCGCAAAGCTTACATTAGCCATCGCTAACGCTGGTGCATCATTCACACCATCACCAACCATTGCCACTACTTTGCCTTTCTGACGTAATGCCTCAATATAAGCGGCTTTGTCACGTGGACTGCAATTACCTTTCGCGGTTTTCACACTGACTTGTTGGGCGACATAATCAACGACAGATTGCTGATCGCCACTCATCATCACCACATCAATATTATGTTGATGTAAGCGTTGAATCGCTTGCAAACTATCCTCTTTTAGACTGTCTGCTAATGCAAATGCACCGATTGGACTGTTATCTACAGATACCGCAACAACACTCGCGATTTGCCAAATTTGAGGCATATTATCTGGTAAGGTTAAGTCACAATAAGTCGGCTTACCCACTTTAACCAAACCAACTCCTTCAATGTGAGCAGATATACCCTGCCCCACTTCTGAATGAACCGAAAGTGCGGTCGGAATTTCAAGTGATTTTTCCTGTGCAGCCAGGACTATCGCTTTAGCTAAAGGATGATTGGCATTTTGCTCAACGGAAGCCGCAATGCGATATAAATCTTCCTCAGAATAGACCGCACTTTGTGGTTGCCAAACAGCGGCAATTTTGAGCTTTCCTTGAGTTATCGTTCCTGTTTTGTCTAATACCACCGTATCCACATGCGCCGCCTCTTCCATAGATGCCGCATCTTTAAACCAAATCCCTGCATTGACTGCTTTCCCCATTCCCACCATTATGGCAGCAGGTGTAGCAAGCCCTAACGCACAAGGACAAGCGATGACTAACACAGCAACCGCATGAATTAAAGCGGTTACCCAATCTCCTTTTATCCACCAGGTTAATCCAAATGTCATTACGGAAATCAATAACACGGCAGGCACAAATACAGCAGCAACTTTATCAGCAAAACGAGAAATCGGCGCTTTTGTACCTTGCGCTTCAGAGAGCGCTTTCATCATATCGCCCAATAGCGTTTGCTGTCCGAGTTGATTAGCTCGATAAATAAGACTACCTTGTGTCACCATTGCCCCTGCAAGCACAGGGCTTTGAGACATTTTTTCTAATGGGTGAGATTCACCGGTTAAATGGCTTTCATCACACCAACCACTCCCTTGTTCAACTACGCCATCCGCAGCAATACGTTCACCTTGATTAGCTCGTAAAATATCACCTATTTTTACTTGATCGAGAGGAATCGTTTCCCAACGATTTTCACGTTGAACACTGACTTGTTTTGGTGTGAGCTGTAATAA
>CBCSVJ010000065.1:0-6438 GCA_965143545.1 uncultured Haemophilus sp.
AACCTTTAAATTAGCGGTACGTGAGCTTTCTAATGTGGTGGAAGAAACCCTTTCTGCTAATAATCTCCAAAAAACAGATATCGACTGGCTTGTTCCACATCAAGCGAATTTACGTATTATCACCGCGACAGCGAAAAAATTAGAGATGGATATGTCGCAAGTCGTGGTAACGCTTGATCGTACAGCTAATACCAGTGCGGCGACTGTGCCAACTGCTTTAGATGAAGCGGTACGAGATGGCCGAATTCAACGCGGTCAATTGCTTTTACTCGAAGCTTTTGGCGGTGGTTGGACTTGGGGTTCAGCATTGGTGCGATTCTAATTAATTTGTTAGAATCCCGACAGAATTTTAAAAGTGCGGTTAAATTTGACCGCACTTTCAACATTTAAACGATGAAGAAATAGGAAGAAAACATGAAAAAATTCGCAATGGTTTTTCCAGGACAAGGTTCTCAAGCTGTTGGCATGTTAGCTGATCTTGCTAACGAATATCCGGTAGTCACCGAAACTTTTAAACAAGCATCAGAAGCGCTTGGCTATGATTTATGGAACTTGGTTCAACAAGGTCCGGCAGAAGAATTAAATAAAACTTGGCAAACTCAGCCTGCATTATTAGCGGCATCCGTTGCGATCTTCCGTGTATGGCAAGAAAAATACCCACAATTACAACCAAGTGTGATGGCTGGTCACAGTTTAGGCGAATATTCAGCATTAGTTTGTGCAGGTGTCATTGATTTTAAAGATGCGATTAAATTAGTGGAATTACGCGGTAAATTAATGCAACAAGCAGTACCAGAAGGTACTGGTGCAATGTATGCGATTATTGGCTTAGATAATGAAGCGATTATCAATGCATGTAAACAAGCCGAGCAAGGTGAAGTGGTATCTGCGGTAAACTTTAACTCACCTGGTCAAGTAGTCATTGCTGGAGCGAAAGAGGCAGTAGAACGTGCAGCTGCATTATGTAAAGAAGCGGGCGCAAAACGTGCTTTACCATTAGCGGTAAGTGTTCCTTCACATTGCGCATTAATGAAACCAGCTGCGGATCAATTAGCTGTAACACTTGAAGGTATTACGCTTAATGCGCCAGCAACACCAGTATTAAACAACGTAGATGTCAAAGCGGAAACAGAAAGTGCAGAAATTCGTACCGCACTTATCCGTCAATTATATAGCCCAGTTCGTTGGACTGAAACTGTTGAGAAAATGGCACAAGATGGCGTAGAGGTTTTAGTTGAAATCGGCCCAGGTAAAGTATTAAACGGTTTAACAAAACGTATCGTGGCAGAATTACAAGCAACATCAGTAAACGATGTGGCATCATTAGATGCTGTTGAAGCATTATTAGCATAAAAGGGGATTTAAAATGCAAAATAAAATCGCATTAGTAACAGGTGCAACACGTGGTATTGGGCGCGCAATTGCAGAAGAATTAGCATCAAAAGGTGCATTTGTAATTGGTACCGCAACCTCTGAAAAAGGTGCTGATACCATTTCTGCTTACCTTGGTGATAAAGGTAAAGGTTTAGTATTAAATGTGGCAGACAAAGAAAGTATTGATGCCGTATTAGAACAAATTAAAGAGCAATTTGGTGATATTGATATTCTTGTGAATAACGCAGGTATCACACGCGATAACTTATTAATGCGTATGAAAGATGAAGAATGGTTCGATATTATGCAAACTAACTTAACTTCTGTATTCCATCTTTCTAAAGCAATGTTACGCTCCATGATGAAAAAACGTTTCGGTCGTATTATTACTATTGGTTCAGTGGTGGGTTCAATGGGTAACCCGGGTCAATCTAACTACTGTGCCGCAAAAGCCGGCTTAATTGGCTTTTCTAAAGGTTTAGCGAAAGAAGTGGCATCACGTGGCATTACCGTAAACGTTGTAGCACCCGGCTTTATCGCAACAGATATGACTGAAGTGCTTACTGAAGAACAAAAAGCAGGTATTCTTGGTAATGTACCGGCAGGCCGTTTAGGTGAACCAAAAGATATCGCAAAAGCGGTAGCGTTTTTAGCTTCTGACGATGCGGCTTATATTACCGGTACCACATTACATGTGAATGGCGGCTTATATATGAGCTAACCCTTTAGGGCATATATATCTGGGATTTTGTCTATAAAATATAGCAAAGCAGTTTAGTTAATGATAAAATCCCAACCGCAATGTAACTTTTTCTCTGTATGTGTTTTTACATTGCCTGTTTTTTTGTGGTGCGACCACCTAAGAAATAGTTGCAACTTTATCAAAAATGCATACACTAACCGCTCTTAAATGAGTTAAAACAACAATAGGAAAAACAAATGAGTATTGAAGAACGCGTGAAAAAAATCATCGTTGAACAATTAGGTGTTAAAGAAGAAGACGTAAAACCAGAAGCTTCTTTCGTTGAAGATTTAGGTGCGGACTCTTTAGATACAGTTGAATTAGTAATGGCTTTAGAAGAAGAATTCGATATCGAAATTCCTGATGAAGAAGCTGAAAAAATCACAACTGTTCAATCTGCGATTGACTACGTTCAAAACAATCAGTAATTTTTAAGTTGGGCGATCTTTTAGGTCGCCTAATTTTTTTCTTTAATTTTCTTTTCTAAATTCTTTATCTTCAAATAAAACAAAATATATCTAAATCTCTTAAATTTCTGACCGCACTTTCCTTTATTTAATCTCACTCAGATTTGTTTTTATTATTTAGTTCCCCTATTTTTTGATTTAAAACAAAATTTACCCTAAAAATACTTATTATGAGTTAATTTTGGTGCTAATATTTGAGTCAAATTTTTTTCTAATTAACCATAAAATGATTCGGAGTATCTTATGGATTTTCTAATGAACCTCGGTGAAGGTAGCCAGTTTGCTATTCAGCTTGTTATCGTTCTTATCTGTTTGTTTTACGGGGCAAAAAAAGGTGGTATCGCACTGGGTATGCTCGGTGGGGTAGGCTTAATTGTTCTTGTTTTCGGCTTCGGCATTGAACCAGGTAAGCCAGCTATCGATGTTATGTTAACCATCCTTGCGGTAGTGGTCACATCGGCAACATTACAAGCCAGTGGTGGTTTAGATGTAATGTTACAAATTGCAGAGAAAATGCTTCGTCGTAACCCGAAATATGTCAGTATTTTAGCACCATTCGTCACTTGTTTCTTAACTATTTTATGTGGTACAGGACACGTGGTTTATACCATGTTACCAATCATTTATGATATCGCGATCAAAAATGATATTCGCCCTGAACGTCCAATGGCGGCAAGTTCAATTGCTTCTCAAATGGGTATCATCGCATCACCTGTTTCTGTGGCAGTAGTGACTTTAACCACATTCTTAGTGAATGCTAAAACACCATTAGCAGGTTTTGATGGTTATTTAGATTTATTAAAAATTACCGTTCCTTCAACCCTTTGTGGTGTATTAGCTATCGGTATTTTCAGCTGGTTCCGCGGTAAAGATTTAGATAAAGACCCAGAATTCCAAGAGAAATTAAAAGATCCAGAATTCAAAAAATATGTTTATGGTGATAGCACATCATTATTAGATAAAAAATTGCCACAATCTAGCTGGAATGCGATGTGGATCTTCTTTGGTGCAATTTTAGTAGTAGCAGTATTAGGTTACTTTAAAGATTTACGTCCAGCTTTCGAAAAATCAGCACCAGCTCAAGTGGTTGAAATTGTTTCTGCCGATAAAGCCGTGAAATCTTTCAATATTAAAGACGGTAAAATTGTTGCATTAGCAAAAGATGGTACATTAGTACTTGATGTTAAAGACAGCAAAGCAAAAGCAAAAACAGCTTACGACAACGTTGCAATCTATAACGAGAAAGGTGAAGTGGCTCAAACAATTACTGCTCAAGATAACAGTGTTGTAATTACAGCGGGAGATAAAACTGAAACTATCGATAACGCTGCAATCGTCTTAAAAGATACAGCGAAGAAAAAAGTGAATTTAAGTATGGTTCACGTTATTCAAATCTTCATGTTATTAGCGGGTGCATTAATTGTTATCTTTACTAAAACTGATGCAGGTAAAATCAGTAAAAATGAAATTTTCCGTTCAGGTATGATTGCGTTAGTCGCTGTATTCGGGATTTCTTGGATGGCGGAAACCATGTTTACTGTTCACACCCCAATGATGAAAGCAGCACTTGGTGATGTGGTAAAAGCACATCCTTGGACTTACGCAGTAATGTTGTTATTAATCTCTAAATTCGTAAACTCACAAGCGGCAGCATTGGTTGCATTTGTTCCACTAGCTTTAGGTATCGGTGTTGACCCTGCGATTATCTTAGCCTTTGCTTCAGCTTGTTACGGTTACTACATTTTACCAACTTACCCAAGCGACCTTGCGGCAATCCAATTCGACCGTTCAGGTACAACGCATATCGGTAAGTTTGTAATTAACCACAGCTTTATTTTACCGGGCTTAATCGGTGTAATCACTTCATGTATCTTTGGTTACATTTTCACAAGCTTGTTTGGTTATCTATAATTAACTCACTGATAAAAGAAAAGGCTATTCGTTTGAATGGCCTTTTTTGTTTGTAAAGTGCGGTTAAATTTTAGGGTGTTTTATCTCGATGCTCTATTTGACTTTATCATTCATAAAAATCCCTCAAAAACTGACCGCACTTTTGCTTTTCTTAAAATAAATTCCCGCTAAAGGTTGAAACATAGGGGGATTTATTGCGATAATCTTCATTATTTTTGGGGTGATCTTTCGGGCTGCCATTTTTTCAGGTGGCCAGTTTTTATTAGGAAAGATTAAATTGAACATTATTTAAGTAAGTTAGAAGAATAACAATGGCTGAAAAACGTAATATTTTTTTAGTAGGTCCAATGGGCGCAGGTAAAAGCACCATTGGCCGTCAGCTTGCGCAACAATTGAATATGGACTTTGTCGATTCAGATGCAGTAATTGAGGAACGTGCGGGAGCAGACATTAGCTGGATTTTTGATTTAGAAGGCGAAGAAGGTTTTCGTAAGCGTGAAGAGCGAATTATCAATGAATTAACCCAATTACAAGGCGTTGTGCTTTCCACTGGTGGGGGAGCAGTGATGTCAAAAGAGAATCGTAATTATCTTTCTGCTCGTGGTATTGTGATTTATTTAGAAACCTCAGTAGATAAACAATATCAACGTACGCAACGTGATAAAAAACGTCCTTTATTACAAGGAACGGATAACCCGCGCCAAGTGTTGGAAGACTTAGCCAAAGTACGCAATCCGTTATACGAAGAAATTGCAGATATTACTTTGCCAACAGATGAGCAAAATGCCAAAGTAATGGTTAATCAAATTGTTGATTTAATTGATAATCTAAACGGCTTAAACGGTTCACTCTAAGGATTAAAAATGTTGTGCGTAAATGTTGAATTAAAAGAACGTCGTTATCCTATTTATATTGGCGAAGGGTTACTTAAAGATGAAACCTGTTATCCGCTGAAGAAAGGGGATAAAGTGATGATTGTGACTAATCCAACCGTCGCACAATATTATCTTGAGCCCGTTACAGAAACGTTAGAAAAAATAGGTTGTCAGGTTGAATCGGTATTATTGCCTGATGGCGAAAAATATAAAACGCTCGAGTCTTTAAACCTCATTTTTACCGCACTTTTAAAGCATAATCATGGGCGAGATACCACGATTGTTGCATTAGGTGGTGGCGTGATTGGTGATGTAGCAGGTTTTGCTGCAGCAAGTTATCAGCGAGGTGTGCGTTTTATTCAAATTCCTCCCACATTATTAGCCCAAGTGGATTCTTCTGTTGGTGGCAAAACTGCCGTTAATCATGAGTTAGGCAAAAATATGATTGGGGCGTTTTATCAACCTTCTACGGTGATCATTGACACCCTTACACTCAATACCTTGCCAAAACGTGAAGTGAATGCGGGACTTGCGGAAGTCATTAAATATGGGGCGATTTTAGATTATGCCTTTTTTGAATGGCTTGAAGCACATATCGATGAATTAGTTGCGTTAAATCAACATTCATTACAGCATTGCATTGCACGTTGTTGCCAAATTAAAGCGGATGTTGTTGCGCGTGATGAAACCGAAAAAGGTGATCGAGCATTACTAAATCTCGGTCATACTTTTGGACATGCGATCGAAACACATTTAGGCTATGGGAACTGGTTACATGGTGAAGCTGTTGCAGCTGGAACTATGATGGCCGCTGTGTTATCTGAACAATTAGGCGATCTTTCTTTTGAAGATGTTGCACGTTTAGAAAAACTTTTAGCGCGTGCTAATTTGCCGACTGTTTCGCCTGATACCATGCAGCTAGACGATTATTTACCGCACATGATGCGTGATAAAAAAGTGCTGGCAGGCAAGTTGCGTCTTGTGTTGCTAAAAGCGCTTGGTCAAGCCTATGTGGCAACTGATACTGACAAATCTCTTGTGCTAAACGCGATTGAGCGTTGCACACAAC
>CBCSVJ010000066.1:0-6414 GCA_965143545.1 uncultured Haemophilus sp.
TTATTTATTCAATTTGTAGAAACAAAAATGGCACGTCGTCCTTTATTGATGGGTAACTGGAAATTAAACGGTTCCAAAGCGTTCACCAAAGAATTAATCGAAGGATTAAAAGCAGAATTACACGATGTAACAGGTTGTGATGTGGCAATTGCCCCACCTGTTATGTATTTAGGTACGGCTGAAGCGGCACTTTCTGGTTGTGGTTGCAGCTGTGGCGGCAAAAGTGTGATTCAGCTAGGTGCACAAAACGTAGATATCAATGTGAAAGGTGCATTTACCGGTGACATCTCTAGCGAAATGTTAAAAGATTTTGGTGCAAAATACATCATTATTGGTCACTCTGAGCGTCGTACTTACCATAAAGAAAGCGATGAATTTGTGGCGAAAAAATTTGGCGCATTAAAAGAAGCAGGTTTAGTACCAGTATTATGTATTGGTGAAACTGAAGCTGAAAATGAAGCAGGTAAAACGGAAGAAGTTTGTGCACGTCAAATTGATGCAGTGATCAACGCATTAGGTGTAGAAGCATTTAATGGTGCCGTGATTGCTTATGAACCAATTTGGGCGATCGGCACGGGCAAATCAGCAACTCCAGCACAAGCACAAGCTGTTCACGCATTTATCCGTGGCCACATCGCAGCAAAATCACAAGCAGTAGCAGATCAAGTGATCATTCAATACGGTGGTTCAGTAAATGATGCTAACGCAGCAGAATTATTCACTCAACCGGATATCGATGGCGCATTAGTGGGCGGTGCTTCACTTAAAGCGCCTGCGTTTGCAGTAATCGTGAAAGCAGCTGCAGCAGCGAAAAACTAATTTTTTTGTTCTACAAGAAATAAAAAAGTGCGGTCAATTTTAACCGCACTTTTTGTTTTTGATTAATGCTGATTACGCTCCCATAAATCAGCATACTTCACAAAGGTGGAGTGGGCCGAAAGTACCGCAAGCAGAAAACCTTGTTTTCCATCTAAGAAACCAGCTTTTAAAATGTACATTTTGACAAAGCACCCGATGGCATGACTGACACCTTGCCACAATGTTGCTTTTTTACCTTTTGCTTGGTGTTGATCTGCCCAAGCTTTGGCGTAGCCCGCAGATTTCACCAAATAGTGATGAATGCTTTTATAAGTGAAATGCTCCAGATCGCCAGTTAATTTCTGTACTTTCGTGTTTTCAGGATAAACTACTTTTTCATGTACCAGAGAATCGTTATATCCCGCATAATTTGTACGATATAAACGCACCACATAATCAGGATACCAACCTGAATGACGAATTTCACGTCCAAACACTTCACTCACCCGAGGAATATCATAAACCGTATTTGGCGCATCTTGTTGAATCGCTTGTTGAATGGATTCACGCAGTTTTGGTGTGACACGTTCATCGGCATCTAACCACAAAACATAATCACTGGTGACATATTGTTGTGCCCGTTGGCGTTGTTTGCCAAAACCAGGCCAATCAGAATGCGAATAAAATTTTGCACCATATTGTTCCGCGATTTCTTGGGTGTTATCAGTACTGCCTGAATCGACAATAATGATTTCATCTACCCAATCTTTTACCGTATCAAGACATTGAGCAAGATCTGCCGCTTCATTTTTGACAATCATGGCAACGCTAATTGTTGGCATATTTTGATCCTTTTTTTGTTATACTAGCCGAAACTTTTGTAAGTATAACCGAATTTATTTTATGTGGCGTTTTTTTTATACCGGCCTGATGTATCTGATTCAGCCTTTTGTGCTGCTATTCATGTTACTACGAAGTCTCAAAGCTCCGAATTATCGCAAGCGTTTAGGTGAGCGATATGGTATTTATGCGAATCTTGTTAAGCCTGCAGAAGATGGGATCGTCATTCATGCTGCATCGGTAGGGGAAGTGATCGCCGCTACGCCGCTAGTAAAACGTATTCAGAAAGACTATCCGCATTTACCAATCACATTTACAACGGTCACGCCAACAGGCTCTGAACGCGTAAAAGCTGCGTTCGGGGAAACTGTGACGCATTGTTATTTGCCCTACGATTTACCTTGTGTCATCAATCGTTTTATTGATTTTATTCAACCTAAAGTATTCATTGTCATTGAAACGGAACTTTGGCCAAATTTGATTGATTGTTTGGCTCATCGAAATATTCCTTTCATTGTGGCGAATGCGCGCCTTTCTGCACGTTCAGCCAGACGCTATGGCAAAGTCAAACAATACTTGCAGTATATGCTTTCTCAAATCAGCTTGATTGCGCCACAAGATAGCATCAGTGGAAAGCGTTATTTAGAGTTAGGTTATGAGAAAGATCGTCTGCAATTAACCGGCAATATTAAATATGATCTTGTGGTTAGTGACGAATTACTCAAAGACATTGAAGCACTTCATGAGAGCTGGGCGAAAGATCGTCAGATTTGGATTGCCGCGAGTACGCACGAAGGGGAAGAAGAACTCATTTTACAAGCGCATCATTTGTTACTGAAAAAACATCCAAACTTGCTGTTATTGCTGGTACCTCGTCATCCTGAACGTTTTAATCCAGTGGCAGATTTAATTGAAAAAGCCAACTTTAACTTTATTCGTCGTTCAACAGGTGAGATTCCTTCAGAAAATACCCAAGTGATTCTGGGTGATACCATGGGCGAGTTGATGTTGATGTATGGTATTTCAGATATTGCGTTTGTTGGCGGAAGTTTGGTCAAACATGGGGGACATAATCCTTTAGAGCCTTTGGCATTTAAATTACCCGTTGTGAGTGGAAAGCATACCTTCAATTTCCCTGAAGTTTTTACTTCGCTCTTAGAAGTGCAAGGTGTGTTGCAAATTAACTCCACCGAAAAAGCATTGTCAGAGATTATTGATAAGTTATTGAATTCGAAAGGGGCACGTCAACGTTTAGGCAATGCAGGCTACGAGGTATTAATTGAAAATCGTGGTGCATTACAGCGTCTTTTAGATTTGCTTTATCCTTATTTAACCAATATTTCGGAGAACCATAAATGACAAGCGTAATTTACCCAGGCACGTTTGACCCAATTACCAACGGGCATTTAGATATTATTGCACGAAGTGCGGTCATTTTCCCGAAAGTTTTTGTTGCGGTTGCGAATAGTCCGAGCAAAAAGCCGTTGTTTTCATTGGAAGAACGTGTTGAGCTGGTGCGTCAATCGGTCGCTCATTTGCCCAATGTGGAAGTATTTGGATTCTCTGATTTACTCGCGAATGAAATCAAAGCGAAAAAGATTACCGCCATTATTCGTGGCGTGCGTACAACGACGGACTTCGAATATGAATTACAACTGGCCGCGTTAAACCGTTTATTAACCGATGGTGTGGATAGTTTATTTTTCCCACCAACAGAAAAATGGGCGTTTGTGTCTTCCACGATTGTACGAGAAATTTATTTGCATCATGGGGACGTGAAAGAACTGGTGCCGGAAGCCGTTTATTTAGCCTTAAAAGCTCGTCGTGAATGAAAAAAACACTTCTGATTTTAACCGCACTTTTAGCGTTAACTGGTTGTGGTACAGTGGTGAAATTAATCGATCCATCGGAAAAATACACACCTTACGCGGGTGCGGCTTATGATTTAGAGATGGCACAAAAATGGGGTTTACCTATTTTAGATTTGCCACTGTCATTTTTATTAGATACCGCATTATTGCCTTATGCGTGGTCAAATTAATTTGTATTAAGATATGAAACTCAATCCTCAACAACAACAGGCTGTCGAATATGTCAGTGGGCCTTGCTTGGTGCTGGCTGGTGCTGGCTCGGGCAAAACTCGTGTGATCATCAATAAGATTGCTCATTTGATTGAACACTGCGGTTATTTACCTAAACAGATCGCCGCCGTAACCTTTACCAACAAAGCTGCTCGTGAAATGAAAGAGCGTGTAGCCCATTCCATTGGTAAAGAAAAATCTAAAGGATTGATTGTTTCCACTTTCCATACCTTAGGTTTCGATATTATCAAACGGGAATATAAAGCTTTAGGCTTTAAATCGAATATGACCTTGTTTGATGAGCACGATCAACTTGCCTTACTAAAAGAACTGACGGCTGATGTGCTACAGGAAGATAAAGACTTACTGCGTGAATTAATTTCCGTGATTTCCAATTGGAAGAATGATTTGGTTTCGCCAAAACAGGCTTATGCTTTAGCGAAAGATGCAAAATATCAAACCTTTGCAAAATGTTATGAGCGTTATGCGGCGCAAATTCGTGCTTACAATGCGCTGGATTTTGATGATTTGATTATGTTGCCAACCTTACTCTTCAAACAAAATGAAGAAGTGCGGTCAAAATGGCAGGAAAAAATCCGCTATTTGTTAGTGGATGAATATCAAGATACTAATACCAGCCAATATGAGCTCATCAAACTACTTGTTGGCGAGCGAGCTTGTTTTACCGTCGTAGGCGATGATGACCAATCCATTTATTCTTGGCGAGGTGCTCGTCCACAAAATATGGTGCGCTTGCGTGATGATTTTCCGCGTTTGAAAGTCATTAAATTAGAACAAAATTATCGTTCCACTCATCGTATTTTGCATTGTGCCAATATTTTGATTGATAACAACGAGCACGTATTTGACAAAAAGCTTTTTTCCAATTTAGGCGAAGGTGAAAAACTACAAGTCATTGAAGCGAAAAATGAAGAACATGAAGCCGAACAGATTGTGGCGGAATTAATCGCCCATCGTTTCAGCCGTAAAACCAAATTCAAGGATTATGCCATTTTGTATCGCGGTAATCATCAATCCCGTCTATTGGAAAAAGTACTGATGCAAAACCGTATTCCATACAAAATTTCTGGTGGAACGTCTTTTTTCTCTCGTGCTGAAATTAAGGACATGATGGCTTACCTGCGTTTAGTGGTAAATCAAGACGATGATGCGGCTTTCTTACGTATTGTGAATACACCGAAAAGGGAAATTGGTACCGCAACATTGCAAAAACTAGGCGAGTTGGCACAGGAAAAACATATCAGCTTATTTGAGGCGATTTTTGAGTTTGAACTGATGCAACGTGTTACACCGAAAGCCTATGATGCGTTGCAAAAATTTGGTCGTTGGATTGTGGAGTTGAACGATCAAAGTTTACGTTCTGATCCTGAAACGGCTGTGCGTTCTTTACTTTCTTCATTGCATTACGAAGAATATTTGTATGAGTATGCCACCAGCCCGAAAGCCGCCGAAATGCAAAGTAAAAACGTGGCAACCTTATTTAGCTGGGTAGAGGATATGCTCAAAGGCGATGAAGTGAATGAGCCAATGAATTTAAATCAAGTGGTTACCCGTTTAACCTTACGCGACATGATGGAACGTGGTGAAGACGATGACGAGAGTGATCAAGTTCAATTAATGACATTGCACGCCTCCAAAGGCTTAGAGTTTCCCAATGTGTATTTAATTGGTATGGAAGAGGGGATTTTGCCGCATCAAACGAGTATTGATGAAGACAATGTGGAAGAAGAACGCCGTCTAGCTTATGTGGGCATTACTCGAGCACAACAAACGCTGACTTTTTCTCTTTGTCGTGAACGGCGTCAGTTTGGTGAGTTAATTCGCCCAGAGCCGAGTCGTTTCTTGGCTGAGTTGCCACAAGATGATGTGCTATGGGAAAAAGATAAGCCAAAATTGACGGTAGAGCAGAAGCAACAACAAACATCGAGTCAGCTCGATCGTCTGCGGGCAATTTTAAAAGGCTAGAGATGATAAAAATTAAAGTGCGGTGAGAAATATATTTGTTTTTTCAACCGCACTTTATTTATGCAAAATGTAGATAAATCAAGCAACCAACATCGCTTTTTCAAAAAATGATTTGACATATTTTCAAAAAAACGTATTATACCGCCCACAAACTGATTGTGGTGAGATGGCCGAGTAGGCTGAAGGCGCTCCCCTGCTAAGGGAGTATGGGGTCAAAAACTCCATCGAGGGTTCGAATCCCTCTCTCACCGCCATTTGTTTTTAGTTTTATTATTCTGCACCCGTAGCTCAGCTGGATAGAGTACTCGGCTACGAACCGAGCGGTCAGAGGTTCGAATCCTCTCGGGTGCGCCATTTTAAATCGACTCTATCAGTTAAAATGGTTACGAAGAATAAAACATCACTACGCACCCGTAGCTCAGCTGGATAGAGTACTCGGCTACGAACCGAGCGGTCAAAGGTTCGAATCCTTTCGGGTGCGCCATCTTCTCTCTTCAAACTTTTCTTTTTATTAAAAACAATTAACAACTAGCTCAGTTATTTTTCTCTATCATCAATAGTTTTTAATAAATAATTTCCTTGTGCATCAGTAACACTTCTAAAACCGACATTCGTGATTTTATAAGGGAAATTTGTCTTGTACTCGACATTGTCATGATGATGGCCATGGAAAACGTGTCTTACCCCTAATTTTTCTGCGAGTTGATTA
>CBCSVJ010000067.1:0-6260 GCA_965143545.1 uncultured Haemophilus sp.
AAGTCGCCATTGCAGCAGAGCCATTTAACCAAAAAGACGCCATTTTCTTAAAATCAGAAAAAGAATAACTATCAAGCTTTAGAAGCAGCTCAAATAAACTAAACGCTAACGTAGAAAATGTAAAACAAATAATAAATATAATTACCCAAAATATAAGATACTGAAGTAATAACTTAGTTTTCAATATTCCTCCTGATACATAGGCTCATTATTAAATATATTACTACTTTAGCTATGTTCCAAGCCACTGCTAATAGCTAGATATGATGTTGCATTGAGTTTAAACACAAAGTGCGGTCAAAATTGACCGCACTTTTTTATCTTTAAATAATCGACTTATTTAATCACGCCACATGCCATACGTGGGCCGCCACCGCCAAGTGGAGCTGGATGATCTGAGTGGTTATCGCCACCAGCGTGAATCATAATAGAATGACCACGAACTTCATCTAATTTTTTAAGACGTGGAGCTAAAACAGGGTTAGTTGCTGTACCATCATGTAATACAGTTAAAGCCGGTAAGTCACCTAAGTGAGCATCATCTTGCCATGGGTAACCGTGTTGTTTTGCGCCTTTAGGATCCCAGTGACCGCCAGCCGCTAAACCTGCTGTTAATTTGCCGTCTTTTTCTTTTGGATCACAGCTTGGATTTTCATGAATGTGGAAACCATGTAAACCTTCAGCTAAACCTTGTAGATTTGGTGTAAACACTAAACCATAATTTGATTCAGTAATGGTTACAGTCCCTACATCTTTGTTACCGTTTGCAGGATCTAATTGTTGTACTTTTACTTCGATTGAAGGACCTGCTGGTTTTGCCATATGGTCATGTGCATTTGCTACGCCAGCAGCACAAATTCCGCTGATTGCTAATGCTAAGAGAGTTTTCATTTTCATCATAAGCTCCTTTACTTTAGAAAGACTCAAATTGATTCTACCTAAATACCAATAAAAAAATAGTGGTTTATATTAAGTATTTGACAATTAAATTGATTTGATTTTTCTATCAATCAAATCTATCCGCCAATAAAAACTGTAAAACTGCATCCATTCTTAAATGCGGGATGCTTTCACCTTGTTGTAAAACTTGAGGTTCGAAGGAATC
The DNA here is from genome assembly GCA_965143545.1 of uncultured Haemophilus sp. GTDB lineage: Bacteria > Pseudomonadota > Gammaproteobacteria > Enterobacterales > Pasteurellaceae > Haemophilus_D. The sequence continues at coordinate 1,106 of CBCSVJ010000067.1, forward strand.
AAAATCAAAAGATTGTTTTGACCAAAACTCTGCATTAGGTAGTTTACTTGGTACAGATCCTGGATAAAGTGTAATCAGCTGCTTATCTACAGAACGTACTCCTTGAATAGCTTTAATTTGTTTACCGTTTTGATTAACTAAAACTTGTTTTGTCGCTCGAATCGCAGCAATTGCTGTGTATTCTGTATCAATCCCTTCAAATTCTACATGACGGCCGCCTTCTTGCACTAATTGACGCATAAGACTAATTAAGTTTTGAATTTGATCTGTCGTGATATGATCAGCTTTTGTTGCCACAAACATGAGCTTATCAATATTCGGAGAAAACAAGCGATTAAGTAAATTGCGTTTCCCATAATGGAAATTTTTGAAAAGCTGATTAAGCCCTGTTTGCATATCGATAAAGGCTTGTTGGCTATGATTCAGTGGTGTTAAGCAATCGGCTAAAATCACTTGGCGATCAAAAGTAGAAAAATAATTTTCATAAAAGCCTTTCACCACCTTATTACGATAATAATTATATCGTTTATTCAACACCGCAAAATAGCTATTGGATTTCGCTTCTCTTTTCAGTTTTTGCCATTGTTCTTCCTACAAATGCAATAACGGGAAAAATTGTAATACAGGTGCACCTTCTAATTCTCCAGGCAAGACAAATCGACCTGGTTGAATAAATTGCATTCCTTCTGCTTTGCAGGCAAGTAAATAATCAGTATAAGATTTTGCAATCTGCGCTAAAACATCTTCATTGACGACCGCACTTAGGTCGAGTTTTTTCAGTTTATCCAACCAATCTTGCGCAAACTGCTGGCGAATACCTGATGTAATTTTGGCTTGTTCAAGTGACCATTGTTGAAAGTCTAGATTTAGCAAAGGTAAATCCAATAGCCATTCCCCAGGATAATCAAAAATATCCAAATATAATGTGCCACGTTCTTTAAAATGGCGAAGTAAGCCTGATTGGCGTCCAAAACGAATAGCCAGGCGTGTTTCACTCACGCCCCGAGTAGATTGGCACCATTGTGGAGGATTATTCATTAAATCATTGAGATTCGCTTCATAATCAAAACGTGGAATACTTAAATCCTGCTGAGGAACACGTTTTACCGCTAAAATAGATTGATTTCGGGCAGCCTCAAATAAAGGAAGATGAGCATTTCCCTCTTGATTAATATGTAACAATTGATTAATCAAACTCGTAATAAAGGCTGTTTTACCGCTTCGACTTAGCCCTGTCACAGCCAAACGTAAAGTGCGGTCAAATCCGCGATTGATTATTTGATTAATTTCCCGATTAATTGATTTAAACATATCCTAAAAATCCAATAACTAGCCATTTTTGCCAAGATATTTTACAATTCACTCAATTTATCACAAAACGGTCTTTAATAATAAAGCTATGTTACGTCGAAATGTCACTTTTTGTTTTTTATTGTGTGGGTTGAGCCAAATTAATCTGGCACAAGCCGCGCCAAGCATACCCAAAATGCTGACAGAAAACGGCTTAACATACTGCACGAATGCATCGGGTTTTTCCTTTAATCCGCAAACTGCAGATGCCGGCACTAGTATGAATGTGGTGACGGAGCAAATTTATAACAAATTGTTTGATATTAAAGATCACAGTGCCGCACTCGTTCCTGTGTTAGCACAATCCTATTCTCTTTCATCTGATGGTAAACAAATTCTCATTAATCTTCGTAAAGGGGTGAAATTCCATCGTACTCCTTGGTTTACACCAACTCGTGACTTTAATGCCGAGGATGTGGTCTTTTCGATTAATCGTGTTTTAGGGCATGATACTTACTTGCCTACATTTTCAGATAATGAAGTAACCTATAAAAATCCACAATATAGAATCTTCCACGAACAAGCTAAGAAGGTACACTTTCCGTATTTTGAAAGTATTAAGCTGAATCAAAAAATTAAAAGCATCACAGCAACCAATCCTTATCAGGTCAAGATTGAGCTGTTTGAACCCGATGCGTCAATTCTGTCGCATCTTGCCAGTCAATATTCTATTATTTTTTCGCAAGAATATGCATATCAATTAAGTGCAGATGATAATCTCACCCAATTGGACACACACCCTGTTGGCACGGGTCCTTATCAAGTAAAAGATTACGTTTATAACCAATATGTTCGCTTGATACGCAATGAAGCTTATTGGGAAAAGAAAGCCAAAATTGAAAATATTATTGTGGATCTTTCTGCGGATCGCACAGGGCGTTTAATTAAATTCTTTAATAATGAATGTCAAATCGCGTCTTATCCTGAAGTCAGCCAACTAGGCTTGTTAAGTGAAAAAGATGATCGCTACTATCTGCAATCTACGGATGGAATGAACTTGGCCTATTTGGCTTTCAATTTCCAAAAGCCATTAATGCAGGATAAAACTATTCGTCAAGCCATTTCGCAAAGCTTAAACCGTTTTAGAATTGTGCGAAATATTTACCACAATACAGCAACCGTAGCGAATAACATTATCCCTGATATTTCTTGGGCTTCAGCGATTAATACTCCTGATTTTTCTTATGATTATCAGCCCTCAGAAGCGGAAAAAACGTTACGTGATAAAAAACTCACGTTAAAGATGTGGGTTATAAACGAAGAGCAAGTATATAACCCTGCACCAATTAAAATGGCGGAGCTCATCAAATGGGATTTAGCCAAAGCGGGGGTGGACGTGAAAGTGCGGTCAGTAACACGCACGTTTTTAATCGAACAATTGCGAAAAGGCACAGAAGATTACGATTTAATCTTAACGGGTTGGCTTGCTGGAAACCTTGATCCTGACGGTTTTATGCGCCCGATTTTAAGTTGTGATACACAAAAGGAAATCACTAATCTATCCAATTGGTGTAACCCTGAATTCGATAAGATGATGGATCACGCACTATCCACCAATCATTTATATGAACGGTCTAAAGCGTATAACAATGCACAAGAGCTCATTTTAAACGAATTGCCTATTGTGCCGATTGCAAACGTAAAACGACTTTTAGTTGCACGTGGTAATGTAAAAGGAATTGAGATGACCCCATTTGGTAGCATCAATTTTTCTACCTTGTATTTCATGAAAAATAAGGAGAAAAAATAATGCTCTTTTCAGCAATTCGTTATGTCATTTGGGTAAGCATTTTATTATTGATTTTATCCATATTAAGTTTTGTGATTTTAATACGAGATCCGCTCAATGCTGATCTTGTCACAAGTAACATTTATAGTGCTTATTATCATTACCTTACATCATTGTTACAGGGCGATTTAGGGATTACCTATAACGGCGGAGAATCGTTAAAAGATTTAATTTTTACTGTATTACCACCCACATTAGAGCTCTGTTTTACCGCACTTTTATTGGCTTGCATCTTAGGTATTCCTCTCGGCGTATTAAGTGCGGTCTATAATCAGCGTCCTTGTGCACGCGCATTGCAAAGTATCTCTAATGTTGGTTTATCTATTCCTATTTTCTGGTTTGCCCCGATTTTACTCTATGTCGCAGCGATTCAAAGCTGGGAGATTGCAGCCATCGGGCAGTATAATTTGCTGTATGAGATCAAACCTATCACAGGCTTCCCTACTATTGATATGTGGTTTGTTGATGTTCCTTACCGAACCAAAATCGTACAAAATTTAGCCTTACCGACATTAGTGCTTTGTATTCTGCCGACAATGGAATTTATCCGCATCATTCAGCAACGGGCTGATTATTTACTTCAACAAGAATATGCCAAAGCGGCTGTAACACGTGGATGGTCGAAATGGACGATTTTAAAACGTTACGTTTTTCGTAATACATTTCCATTATTGATTCCACAGCTTACTCGCGTATTTACCTTAGTATTAACACAATGTATGTTGGTAGAAAACGTTTTAGGTTGGCCAGGAATCGGGCGTTGGCTAATTGATGCCGTAACCCAACAAGATTACAACAGTATTTCGGCTGGTGTCGTAGTGATCGGTGTTTGCATCATCATTATTGATACCTTAGCCAAGTCGCTCATGTTTGTATTAGATCCATTGAATAAGAAGGGCTGGTATGCAAGATAGAGAACCTGATGAATTTCGTGAAAGCACCTCCCTCTTGCAAATTTGGTTGCTTTTCCGCCAAAATCGTGTGGCATTATTTAGTTTCTACTTATTTTTTATACTGATTTTGGTCGCTCTTTTCCCGAAACTCATCATGCCTTATAGTGAAAGTATGGAGTTTGTGGGAGAAGAATTGATGCCACCATCTTGGGTAGAAAAAGGTCGTATTGCCTTTTTCTTTGGCACGGACGATCTTGGCCGAGATGTACTCAGTCGATTAATAATGGGGACACAATACACTCTTGGTTCATCCCTTTTGGTGGTTATCGCTGTGGCAATTATTGGGGGCGCATTAGGTATTCTCGCGGGTATGTCTGACGGGATTAAAGCGCGTTTTTTAGGTCATTTTTTTGATGCTTTTTTATCGATTCCTATTTTGCTGATTGCCATTATTATTTCCACGTTAATGGAACCAAGCTTAATGAATGCGATGTTTGCTACCCTATTGGCTATTTTGCCGTATTTTGTGCATGCCATTTATCAAGCCATTCAGCAAGAGCTGAAGAAAGACTATGTTCTCCTACTCAAATTAGATGGGATTTCAAACTGGGAGCTATTAAAAACGACAATCTTGCCGAATATTAGTGTCGTCTATACACAAGAAATTTCTCGTGCATTTGTGGTCGCTATTTTAGATATTACGGCACTCAGCTTTATTTCTCTTGGTGCACAACGTCCAATGCCAGAATGGGGCGCAATGATTAAAGATTCGTTAGAGCTGATTTATCTTGCCCCTTGGACAGTTTTATTACCGGGCTTTGCTATTATTTTCACCATTTTATTAAGCATTATTTTTACTAACGGATTGTGTAAAGCAATCAATAAATATTACGAGTAACCCATGGCGCTGTTAGATATTCGCAATCTTAATATTGAAATTCAAACACCAAACGGTCGCATGAAAATTGTGGACGGCGTCAATCTTTCGCTTAATGAAGGGGAAATTCTAGGGCTCGTCGGTGAATCAGGTTCAGGTAAAAGTTTAATCGCTAAAGTAATCAGTAATTCCATTAAAGATAACTGGATTGTCACCGCTGACCGTTTTCGTTTTAATGATGTTGAA
>CBCSVJ010000068.1:0-6221 GCA_965143545.1 uncultured Haemophilus sp.
TTGCTGCATTATTAATTTTTGCGGTATCCACTTTACATGACATAGTGATAATGGCTGCAGTTGCAAGCATGAAAGAGATAATGGCGTTATCACGAGAAAGAATTGGGTTTTGAATTAAACCAACTGTTTTACTGATTGCAGTTGCATAAAGCATGACCACTAAAATCGCGATAAGGAAAATTGCAACAGAACGTTTTGCATAAGGTTTGATCTCAATTTGCATTTCACCACGCATAGTAATTAAACCTTTTGCTAGACGATCTTGGTAAACTTCATCATCTTTCAAATCTTTACCAAGGAAGTTGCAAATCACCGCAGTAATCATACATGCCGCGTAAGTAGTTGGGATCCAAATACCTAATAATTGTAAGTAACTTAAACCAAAGTTTTTCTCTAATTCAGCAGAAAGGAATACCACCGCAGCAGAAATTGGAGACGCTGTAATTGCAATTTGTGAAGCGATAACCGCAATAGAAAGTGGACGTGAAGGACGAATACCTTGTTCTTTTGCCACTTCAGCAATCACTGGAAGTGTTGAGAACGCTGTGTGACCAGTACCCGCAAGTACAGTCATAAAATAAGTCACAGTTGGCGCAAGGAAAGTGATGTATTTTGGATTTTTACGTAGGATTTTTTCAGCCATTTTTACTAAGAAATCCATACCACCCGCAACTTGCATTGCCGCAATCGCCATGATTACAGACATGATAACTGAAATTACATCAAACGGAATAGCACCCGGTTTTAAACCAAGTAGTGAAAGTGCAACGACACCCATACCACCCATGAAACCGATACCAATACCGCCTAATCTAGCCCCTAGGTAAATAAAGAGTAGGACGACTAAAAGTTGAGCCCAAATCATAATATTTTCTCCATATTAATTTTAAGAATAATTCCGGAACATATATTAACAACAAACTAGTGCATTATCTATATTTATTACTTGGATTAGTCTATTTTATCCGAAAGTGCGGTTAAAATTTGATTCAAATTCTGACCGCACTTTCAATGACTTTCCTAGAAATCCTCGAAGTATTGCTGAATCACTTTTGGATCTTTTGTTTGTGTTAAGGCTAATTGTAATAACACACGTGCTTTTTGCGGATTCAATGTACCTGAAGCCACAAAACCATATTTAGAATCATCTACTTCAGCATCACGTGTTGTGTAACCGGTTGGCACACGAGATGAACGTACCACCACAACACCATCTTTCGCCGCTTTTTCTAAACGTTCTAAATGGGCTGCATTCACGTTACCATTACCCACACCTGCAGAAACAATACCTTGATAACCCGCATCCAATAATGAATTTAACGGCTCAATTGGTGCATTAGAATAAGCATAAACAATGCCTACTTTCGGTAAGCTGTCTAATTTATCTACGTTAAATGGTGTGTTTACAGTATGTTTGCTTTCAGGTGAGCGTTCGTAATCCACTTTACTGTTATAGATATAACCCAAGGTACCATAGTTTGGAGAATGGAACGTTTGTACCGCAGTGGTACTCATTTTGGTCACATCACGTGCACCTAATACTTCATCATTCATCGCCACTAATACACCGCGACCAGATGATTTTTTATCCGTTGCCACGACTACAGCGTTATAAAGGTTTAACGGACCATCCGCACTTTTTTCTGTCGCAGGACGCATTGCACCGACTAATACAATTGGTTTTTCACATTTCGCGGTAAGATCTAAGAAATAAGCGGTTTCTTCCATGGTATCGGTACCATGAGTAATCACAAAACCATCGGTATCTTTACACTGTGCATTAATCGCTTTCGCTAATTTTAACCACACATCATCACTCATATCTTGTGAACCAATTTTTACAATTTGCTCACCTTTTACATTTGCGAGTTGCTTAATTTCAGGCACCGCATCAATTAATGCGTCAACATTGAGTTGCCCCGCTTTATAAGCAGAAGAAACTGCGGTATCACCGCTTCCGGCAATCGTGCCGCCCGTTGCTAAAATTGTAATATTAGGTAATTCCGCAGCTTGTGCGACCGAAAAACCGAATCCGAGCATCATAAGTGCCGTTAATTTTTTTAATTTCATGTGCGTCTCCTTTCACGTTTAATCATCTAAGTTTGGCTATTCTCTACTTAATTAGGCGTAGAATAAACACAAAGATAATATATTTATGATCCCGATCACATTTTTATTGATCCGATTGTATAAGCTTTCACCAACGTTGCGTTTCCTTGATAATTTTTTTGAAAGATAACCAAAGTGCGGTTATACTTAAAGCCTTATTTCATCTGAAGATAAACTCTTATTCATTATCAAAATTAAGTTGAGAACAACATGCAAGAATTTATGCCTCAAGCAATTGAATTTGCTCAAAAACACACTTTTTTAACGATCGCATGGTTTGCTGTCCTTTTTATGACACTTTTCACCTTTTTTAAAAGTGCGACACAAAAATATCGCGTTATCACCAATCCTGAAGCGGTTCGCTTAATGAATGACGAAGAAGCCGTGGTGATTGATTTACGCCCTATTGATGAATTCCAACGCGGCCATATCATTGGTAGCGTAAACTTGCTTCCAACTGAAATTAAAAATCAAAATGTAGGCAAAATTGAACATCACAAAGAAAAACCGCTTATCATTGTGGATGTTAACGGTGTTTCTTCTGCTACGTCCGCTGAACTTTTAACCAAACAAGGCTTTGAAAAAGTTTATGTGTTAAAAGACGGTTTAGCGGCTTGGGCGGGTGCAAATTTACCATTAGTAAAAAAACATAAGTAAGGATCCTCTATGTCTGAACAAAATCAACAACCTGAAGTAGCAGCTGAAGAGCAACAAGAAGCGGTACTTCAAATTCAACGTATTTATGTAAAAGATGTTTCTTTTGAAGCACCAAATCTTCCTCATATTTTCCACCAAGAATGGAAACCTAAACTCGGCTTCGACTTAAGCACTGAAGCGGTTCAAGTAGGTGAAGATTTATACGAAGTCACTTTAAACATCAACGTAGAAACCACCATGGAAGATTCTGGTGATGTAGCATTTATTTGTGAAGTGAAACAAGCTGGCGTATTTACAATCAGCGGTTTAGAAGATGTTCAAATGGCACACTGCTTAACATCTCAATGCCCAAATATGCTTTTCCCTTATGCACGTGAATTGATTTCTAACTTAGTGAATCGTGGTACATTCCCGGCATTAAACCTTTCTCCGGTAAACTTCGATGCGTTGTTCATTGATTACATGAACAAGCAGCAAGCAGCAGCGGAAGCGGAAGAAAATCAGGAAACCCAACATTAATTGTGATGAGGGCAGGCGATATCGTCTGCCCTTTTATTTTAAAGGTGATTGAAATGAACGCATCCCAATCTCCAATTACCATTCTTGGTTGCGGTTCTTATGGAACAGCGCTCGCTATCTCATTTTCTCGCAATGGTTCTCCAACCTATCTTTGGGGGCACAATCCCGATCACATTCATCAAATGCAACAGGAGCGTCAAAATCGCCGTTTTCTGCCTGATATTGAATTTCCAGAAAGTTTGCATTTAGAATTAGATTTGAAAACTGCACTTGACCACTCGAAAGATATTTTAATTGTGGTGCCAAGCCATGCTTTTGGTGAAATTCTGTTAAAAATTCGACCGCACTTAAAACCAGATCATCGTTTAATTTGGGCAACCAAAGGATTAGAACGCAACACCGGCCGATTACTACAAGAAGTAGTGGAAGAAACCTTAGGCAAAGGAATTCCGACAGCAGTGCTTTCAGGTCCCACTTTTGCGAAAGAATTGGCTCAAGGTTTGCCTACGGCGATTACCCTTGCCTCTCGTAATGAAAAGTTTGCCTTAGAATTTCAAGCTCGGATTCATTGCAGTCAGCATTTTCGGGTGTATGTAAACCAAGATATGATTGGCGTTCAATTAGGAGGCGCCATTAAAAATGTGATTGCAATTGGTGCGGGTATTTCGGATGGTATGGGATTTGGTGCCAATGCAAGAACCGCATTAATTACCCGTGGGATTGCGGAAATTACTCGCTTAGGTGTAGCCATGGGAGCGAATACACAAACCTTTATGGGCATGTCTGGTTTAGGAGATTTAGTGCTCACTTGTACTGATAACCAATCCCGTAACCGTCGATTTGGTTTAATGCTTGGTAAAGGGACTGATAGCCAACAAGCCATGGATGAAATTGGCCAGGTGGTGGAAGGGTTTTATAACACCAAAGAAACTTATTTATTAGCACAACGACAAGGCGTGGAAATGCCGATTACAGAACAGATTTACCAAATGCTCTTTTGTGGTAAAAGTGCACAAGAAGTCGCACTGAGCTTATTAGGTCGTGAACGAAAAGGCGAATAAGGAGAAAAAATGACGTTAGAAGTATGGCAACACATTCGCCAAGAGGCAAAAGAATTAGCAGAATGCGAACCAATGCTCGCCAGCTTTTTCCATTCCACTATTTTAAAACATCAAAATCTTGGCAGTGCCTTGAGTTATTTACTAGCGAATAAACTGGCTAACCCGATCATGCCGGCCATTTCTCTACGTGAAATTATTGAAGAAGCCTATCAGGCCGAGCCCAATATCATTGATTGTGCTGCTTGTGATATTAAAGCTGTGCGCCACCGCGATCCTGCTGTGGAATTGTGGTCCACACCATTGCTTTATCTAAAAGGTTTTCACGCTATTCAGAGCTATCGCATTACCCATTATTTGTGGAACCAAAATCGAAAAGCACTCGCACTTTATTTACAAAATCAGATTTCAGTGGCTTTCGATGTAGATATTCACCCTGCGGCCAAAATTGGACACGGCATTATGTTTGACCATGCCACCGGAATTGTCGTGGGCGAAACTTCGGTAATTGAAAATGATGTGTCTATCTTGCAAGGCGTCACCCTGGGTGGTACAGGTAAAGAATCCGGCGATCGCCATCCAAAAGTACGAGAAGGTGTGATGATTGGGGCAGGCGCAAAAGTTCTCGGCAATATTGAAGTGGGCAAATATGCCAAAATTGGTGCCAACTCTGTTGTACTTCAACCTGTACCTGAATACGCCACTGCAGCAGGTGTGCCTGCTCGTATTGTCGGCAAAGACAAAGAGGCAAAACCGGCATTCGAAATGAATCAATATTTTATCGACGATGATATAAATTTGAATATTTAAGGAATCGATATGATTAACAAAGACACCCAACTTTGCATGTCCCTTTCTGGCAGACCAGGCAATTTTGGCACAACATTTCATAACTATCTGTATCAAAAATTAGGGCTTAATTTTATTTATAAAGCCTTTACCACCACAGATATTGAAAGCGCAGTCAAAGGCATTCGTGCACTTGGCATTCGAGGTTGTGCTGTTTCGATGCCTTTTAAAGAAAGCTGCATGCCGTTTTTAGATGAAATCTCACCTTCTGCACAAGCCATTCAGTCTGTAAATACCATTGTGAATGATCAAGGGTTTCTTCGTGCTTACAACACTGACTATATTGCCATTGTTAAACTTATCAAAGAATATCAATTAGATAAAAAGAGTAGAGTGATTGTACAAGGCAGTGGTGGTATGGCAAAAGCCGTCGTTGCAGCCTTCAAAAATAGTGAGTTTGAGTATCTGAAGATTTTTGCTCGAAATGAAAAAACAGGTAAAAATTTAGCCGCACTTTATGACTATGAATATATCCCATCTTTAGACAATCAATCGGCAGATATTTTAGTCAATGTCACGCCAATTGGGATGAAGGGGGGAAAAGAAGGATTTGATCTCGCCTTTCCTGAAAATTTTATTCAACAAGCTCAAACCGCTTTTGATGTAGTGGCGATTCCTACTGAAACACCGTTTATCCAATTTGCTCAACAGCAAGGTAAACAAACGATTTCTGGTGCAGAGGTGATTGTGCTACAAGCTGTCGAACAATTTGAGCTCTACACTGGGGTTCGACCTGATGACCAATTAGTCGCTGAAGCCGCCACTTTTGCTCGAAAAAACAGTTAAAAAATAAACCGCACTTCTAAAAAAGTGCGGTTCTTTTTATCTGAGTTTTACGCTAACAATTTTCTTGCTGCTTCCACTACCACCGACACTGCTTTTTCTTCCGTATCTTTCATGGTGGCTTCATTTGGAATTTCTTGTTGTGTACGGTTTACAATCACACCAGCTACCATACCTGCTCGTAAGCCAAGGGCATTACACATCGTAAATAATGTTGCTGATTCCATCTCGTAGTTCATCACATTG
>CBCSVJ010000069.1:0-6184 GCA_965143545.1 uncultured Haemophilus sp.
AAGTACAAGATATGGTGACACGAATTTTGAAGCTCTCAGATAAACCACAAGCTGATGCGGCAGATGCTTTAGCCATTGCGATCACTCATGCTCATACCATTCAACATTCCTTGCATATTGCAGGCTCGGTCAAAACCACAGAAACACACGAAAAAATGACCGCACTTTTAAAAACAAGGTACAGCCGAGGTCGATTTAGATTAAAAATTTAACTGGATTAATATCCAGTTTTATTTTATTCTATGCAAAAAATTTTTTACATGGAAATCTTATGATCGGTCGTTTAAAAGGCATCTTATTAGAAAAACAACCACCTGAAATTTTGCTTGATGTACAAGGCGTCGGTTACGAATTATTGTTACCAATGACCAGTTTTTATGACTTACCTGAAATCGGGCAAGAAACTACTTTATTTACCCATCTTGTTGTGCGTGAAGATGCTCATCTTCTTTTTGGATTCGCCCAAAAAACTGACCGCACTTTATTCCGTGAATTAATTAAAACCAATGGTGTTGGCCCTAAATTGGCACTTGCGATTTTATCTGCAATGTCGGTAGAGCAGTTTGCTTACGCTATTGAGCGAGAAGAACTGTCAAAATTAGTTAAAATTCCTGGTGTGGGCAAGAAAACGGCTGAACGCTTATTAGTAGAGTTAAAAGGGAAGTTTAAAGATGTTCGCCAAAGTGATTTCTTTGTGGAGAGCAAGCATATTCCTTCAACTTCAGAATTGCGCCAAGCTGAAAGCTCTACAGATGAAGCGGTTGCTGCATTGGTTGCATTAGGTTATAAAACAACCGATGCTGAAAAAATGGTGAAAAAAGTCGCTAAAGCGGATTTAAGCAGTGAGCAATTAATTCGCGAAGCCTTAAAAGCCGCATTATAAAGATTAAACAGATATGATCGAAGCAGATAGAATTATTAGCAGTCAGGCAAAGATGGATGAAGATGTCATCGATCGTGCGATTCGTCCAAAGCTTTTAGCGGACTATGTGGGACAGCCACAAGTGCGAGAGCAGATGGATATTTTCATTAAGGCAGCGAAATTGCGTCAAGATGCCTTAGATCATCTTTTGATCTTTGGTCCTCCAGGTTTAGGAAAAACAACGCTAGCTAATATTGTGGCAAATGAAATGGGCGTGAATATTCGCACAACATCAGGTCCTGTTCTTGAAAAAGCAGGCGATTTAGCGGCAATGCTGACAAATCTTGAACCCCATGATGTGTTGTTTATTGATGAAATTCACCGTCTTTCTCCTGCGATTGAAGAAGTGCTTTATCCAGCAATGGAAGATTATCAGCTAGATATTATGATCGGCGAAGGGCCAGCGGCACGTTCAATTAAATTGGATTTACCACCTTTCACATTAATTGGTGCAACAACTCGAGCGGGTTCTTTAACTTCGCCACTACGTGATCGTTTTGGTATTGTTCAGCGTTTAGAATTTTATTCCGTTGAAGATTTAACTTCTATTGTAACAAGAAGTGCCTCTTGCTTAAATCTGGAATTAGAAGATAAAGCCGCTTTTGAAGTGGCTCGTCGTTCACGTGGCACCCCTCGTATTGCAAACCGTTTATTGCGTCGCGTTCGAGATTTTGCTGATGTGCGCAATGATGGCATTATTTCGGCAGACATTGCGAAACAAGCGCTTTCAATGTTAGATGTAGATGATGCGGGCTTTGATTACTTAGATAGAAAATTGCTTACCGCAGTGATTGAACGTTTTGATGGTGGACCAGTTGGGTTAGATAACTTGGCTGCAGCAATAGGTGAAGAACGAGACACTATCGAGGATGTTTTAGAACCTTACTTGATTCAACAAGGATTTTTACAGCGTACGCCTCGAGGCCGAATTGCGACCTCGTTAACTTATCGACACTTCGGACTTCAGAAGCCGTCAGAATAAGAGATAGAAAAAAGGACATATTGATATCAATATGTCCTTTCTTTTTGAAACCTGCTTAGTTAGTTCCTTCAGTATAGCTCTTCATGCTATTTAATCTTGCTAAACCCACATCACAGCTTTTTTGTTGAGTCGCTAATTCCATTTCAAGAATTTGCTGTTTGCTTTGGTTCAGTTTACTTTTGATTTTACCTACTTGAGTATGAGTGCCAGGCTGTTTTTCTGCTTGAGCAATCAAATTTTCTGTTTCTTTAAATAACTGTGTACATTGTTGTGGAAGAGCAGCTTTGTTTTCTGTAAGAGGTGCTGCGGTGGCAGATAATGCCATAGAACCGAAAAGTGCGGTCAAAATTACGCAAATTTTTTTCATTGTAAATCCCTACAAATCTCTCCAAATATCATTAGGCTAAAAAATAGCAAAATCTTGCAGCCCTGTCTAGTGATTATTTTGTCCATTTTTTTTAAATAAAGTTTCCTTGTGATAGATAAATTTTTCCATTTTGAGCAAAAAATACAGAATTTGATGTGGATCAATTTTGTCATTGTTATGCAAAATAGGGTATTTTGTAACTTATATCAAAAAATGTGATCAATATAACGGTTTTTTCTATTTTTTATCCGCATAAATAGTAGTAGAATATGGCAAAATTTTGAATGTTTATATTGTAATCGGTTACTGCATTCTGTTTTGAGAATAGAAAAGGCAATTATTACGTAAATAATTCAATGTTTCTTAACGACTTTTGTTGAGTAGTTTGGGGTGATTATTTGGGATTATCCTTGGTAATCATAAAGTGAAAATCTTGTAGATTTATACAAGGAGTTGAGATGTTAGACGTTGTTGATCTCTCACGCTTGCAGTTTGCGTTAACTGCGTTATATCACTTCATTTTTGTACCATTAACATTAGGTTTATCTTTCGTTCTTGTGATCATGGAAACCATTTATGTTAAAACGGGCAAAGAAGTATATAAAGATATGACTAAATTCTGGGGTAAGTTATTTGGTATTAACTTTGCTCTAGGGGTGACGACCGGTATTATCATGGAGTTCCAATTCGGGACAAACTGGTCTTATTATTCTCACTATGTAGGTGATATTTTCGGTGCGCCATTAGCAATCGAAGCATTACTTGCGTTCTTCTTAGAGTCCACTTTCGTGGGTCTATTCTTCTTCGGTTGGGATCGTTTAACTAAAGGTCAACACTTACTCGCAACTTACTGCGTAGCCTTTGGTTCAAACCTTTCTGCGATGTGGATTTTAGTCGCGAATGGTTGGATGCAACATCCGGTAGCGGCAGAGTTTAACTTTGAAACCATTCGTATGGAAATGACCAGCTTCTTAGATCTTTGGTTAAATCCAGTTGCGCAAGGTAAATTCTTACACACATTAACAGCAGGTTATACAACCGGTGCAATGTTTGTATTAGGTATCAGTGCATTCTATTTATTAAAAGGCCGCGATATTGGTTTTGCTAAACGTTCATTCTCTGTAGCGGCAACTTTTGGTTTTATCGCTGCATCAGCGGTATTAATTATGGGGGATGAATCAGGTTATGAAATTGGTAAAGCACAACCTGTGAAATTGGCTGCAATGGAAGCTGAGTTTGATACCCATCCTGCGCCAGCGCCATTCCATCCAGTTGCGATTCCAAATACCGCTGAAATGAAAAATGATTTTGCGATTGAAATCCCTTACTTAGGTGGTTTAATTGCAACGCGTTCTTTAGACACTGAAATTGTTGGTTTGAAAGATATTCAAGCGAAAAATGAAGGTCGTGTTCGTAACGGTATGGTTGCTTATGATTTATTCACGCAATTAAAAGCAGAGAAAAAATCAGCAGGCCAAGTAAATCCTGAAACTAAAGCAAAATTTGATGAAGTCAAAGGTGATTTAGGTTTCGGTTTATTATTAAAACGTTACACAGATAAAGTTGTTGATGCAACGGATGAACAAATTAAACAAGCAGCACGTGATACTATTCCAAATGTCGGTCCTAACTTCTGGGCATTCCGTGGTATGTTAGCCGCAGGTGGTTTAATTATTTTACTGACCTTTGGTGCATTTGTTCAAAATTTACGTAACAAAGTGACTTCTTCTCGCTTATTACTTAAAGCATTGCTTTGGGGTATTCCATTGCCATTCTTAGCGATTGAATTTGGTTGGTTCTTAGCTGAATTTGGTCGTCAACCATGGGCGATTTATGAAGTATTACCGGTGGGTGTGTCTGCCTCTAACTTGAGTGTAGGTGACTTATGGTTCTCTATCGGTTTAATTTGTGTACTTTACTTCTTCTTCATCATTGCGGAAATGTATTTGATGTTTAAATATGCACGTTTAGGTCCAAGTGCATTGAAAACCGGCAAATACTATTTTGAGCAATCATCTAAATAAGCAGGAGATGGATTATGCTTGATTATGAAATTCTACGTATTATTTGGTGGGTGCTAGTTGTTGTATTGCTTATCGGTTTCTCTGTAACAGATGGATTCGATATGGGCGTGACCGCACTTTTACCCGTAGCAGGTAAGAAAGAAGTAGAAAGACGTATTATGATTAACTCTATTGCTCCACACTGGGATGGTAACCAAGTTTGGTTATTAACTGCAGGTGGTGCAATCTTCGCGGCATGGCCGATTGTTTATTCTGTAGCGTTTTCAGGCTTCTATATTGCCTTATTCTTAGTGTTAGCTGCGTTATTCTTCCGTCCAATTGGTTTTGAATATCGTGCGAAAATTGATAATCCAACATGGCGTGCTGTGTGGGATTGGGGCTTATTTGCGGGTGGTTTTGTACCTGCATTAGTATTCGGTGTAGCATTTGGTAATTTATTACAAGGTGTACCATTCGAATTAAATGAGCTTTCACAAGCAACTTACACAGGTTCTTTCTTTGCATTATTAAACCCATTCGCATTACTTTGCGGCGTGTTAAGCCTTGCAATGTTAGTGACTCACGGTGCAAACTGGTTACAAATGAAAACCACTGCTGCATTGCGTGATCGCGCAAGAGCAATTACACAAATCGGTGCATTAGTGACATTAATTACTTTTGTACTTGCAGGTGTGTGGCTTTCATTCAAAGACGGTTATGTGGTGACTAGCACGATTGATCATTTTGCAGCATCAGCACCAGCTTCAGGTAAGCAAGTAGCAGTTGAAGCAGGAGCGTGGTTTAAAAACTTCAATGAAAATCCAGCTTTATGGGCATTCCCAGTATTAGCTGTAGTTGGTGCATTATTAAATGTGATTGCATCTAAAGCAAATCGTTGTGGTTTTGCGTTCTTCTTCTCTGTATTAACCATGGCTGGTGTGATTATTACTGCGGCAGTATCAATGTTCCCATTTGTAATGCCTTCAAGTACTCATCCAGAACAAAGCTTGTTAATGTGGGATGCAACGTCAAGTGAATTAACATTAACCTTAATGTTCTACTTGGCACTAGTATTTGTTACCATCTCATTGCTTTACACCATTTGGTCATACTACAAAATGTTTGGTCGCTTGGATGAAAGCTTTGTTGAAGACAACAAAAACTCATTATACTAAGGAGAAACAATATGTTATACGTAATTTGGGTAGTGGGTGTGTTGGCTGCAGTTATGGTGAGTGCTAAATTGACCATTGGCAAAGAAAAGTCAGGTAAATTTGACGAGTAATGATGATTAATTCACTCTATCAATTAAGTAATAAGGGTTCCTTGCGAACCCTTTCGTTTATTTTAGCGTTGTTTTTAACTGCGGCTTTCTTTTTAAATTTAAATCAATTTTCGACCGCACTTCGTACTGCACATCCAGCTTGGATTCTTGCGATTTTTTGGGGATTGATTAATTTGTGGATCCACGGTATCGGATTCGACATTCGCCGAGCAATATGGCAGCTTGTTTTCTTGCCATTTATTGGTTATTTCACCACAATAATTGCCATTGTTCAGCATTGGTTTTTATAAGAACGATAGACAAATATTATTATTTGGATCTTGCACATCTAATGAACAGGTTCTAAAATAAGCGGCTTGTTATGGCTGATAATTTGAGCATTATTTTGAATAACCAATGTTTTACCTTTCCGGTTCGTGTCTATTATGAGGACACGGATGCTGGCGGAGTAGTGTATCACGCACGTTACTTACATTTCTTTGAACGTGCGCGAACTGAATATTTAAGAACGCTTAATTTTTCCCAACAATCATTATTGCAGGAACAACAGTTAGCTTTTGTGGTCAAAACCATGTCTATTGACTATTGTATTCCGGCAAAATTGGATGATTATCTTATTGTCGAA
>CBCSVJ010000070.1:0-6165 GCA_965143545.1 uncultured Haemophilus sp.
AAGAGTGGTCAAAAATAAAGGAGTTTTCACTTATGAAAGGCAGTGAGAATATAAAAAAGGTGAGCATCGCTCACCTTATGAATTGTTTAATCTTTCAATTTAATAAAAAATGTACCACTAGGTATGATAGGCAAATAGTTTTTATGGAAATCCATAAAGGTTTTTTGTGGGTCTATGTCTTCAAAAAGTTTTGGGTAAAGTGCTTTTGCCATAAATTGAGCGGCTGCTAGATCACTTAGTGAGCGAGAAGCCGTATGATAAATACCGTAAACACGGTGGTTTTTAACTGCAGGTAAATCTTGCCACCCTGCACGGGTTAAGAAACCTTTTAGGCGTTTTTGTGCATCCTGTTCATTGATGTTTATTCCCATCGCCATCATTTCATCGTTAGTTTCATGCCCCATTTCTGTGCCAGAAATCATAATCACTTCAGGTTGTGCGGCAAGAAGTTGTTCTGGATTAATTGGTCCCCAATTTTCGACAAAAGGCTTGCTTACGTTATCCCCGCCAACAGTTTCAGCAATAGCACCCCACATATTTTTACCAAAGGTAAAGCTATATTCACTAGGACCTTTATTGCCAAATTCTACATAGATTTTAGGTTTAGGTAGGTTAGCCTCTTTTACACGTTTTTGAATATCAGTAATGCCTTGAGCATATTCATCTGCAATTTTATTTGCTCGTTCTTCGGTACCTGCAAGTTGCCCAAAAATCTTTGCGCTTTGGGTGTGTCGTTCTACACTTTGAGCATTAAAATCAACAACAATAATTGGAACGCCAGCTTGTTCTAACTTTGGTAGTTCGGAACCAATAGTTTGATATTGCCATTCTGCAAGAATCAATACATCAGGTTTTAATGCCAAGGTTTTTTCGGTTGAGAAAGTTCCTGTATTTACATTACCAATATCAGCAATATTTTTGAGTTCAGGCATTTTTTCAGAAAACAATGCCCAACTTCCTGGATTAAATTTTTCCCAAAATTCACGTGAGATACCTTTAACATATTTAAAATTTTCAACACCCGTAACAGCAATGTAATCAGGATAGTAAAAGCCTAACACGGCATTTTTTACGGGCACATCAACGTTAACTTCTCGTCCTAATACATCTTTGATTGTTTTTATTTCTGCTTGAGTAGTGATACCAAAAGTCAGTAATAGAACGGCCAAAATTAAACGAATTGTTGATTTTTTTTGCATATAAACTCCTGTCTGAATAAAACATCAGAATATTGCCATAAATAAGAATTATTATCAAATTTAGATGTTATAAAGTGATAATACAAGAAATGCTGTTGAAGGGTAAAATAGGCATATATCTAGAAAAAACATATTTCGCATTTTAAATTGGAAGTGCGGTCAAAACTTAGTAAGTTTTCACTTCTCCTTGAGTTGGACTAAAGGAGAAGTGAATGTGGGAGAATTATTTATATTCAACCACGATATCGCTTTCGCTGACGGTATCACCATAAACTGGCAATAAGGTTTTTTCGTAAGCTTGTTTTAAACGCCCATCTTTGCCTAGAGTTTGGATTTCGTTATTTAACCAATTTAACAATTCAGGTGCATCTTTGCGAACAGCTGGTGCAATAACATCTTGATCACCAAAGTTTTTTACGCCCACGGTATAACCTGGATTTTGTTTTGCCCAAGCGAATAAGAAGGTATTATCATTAGATAATGCATCACCACGACCATCACGTAAGGCTTCAAAGGTTTCTGTATTTTGTTCGAATTTCAATAACTTCACATCTGGATAGTTTTTGGTGAAGAAAATATCAGCAGTAGTGCCTTTATCTACAATTAAAGTTTTGCCTTTTAATTGTTCAAGATCCGTAATCACTGAGCCATCTTTCGAAACGACACCGAGTGCCACTTTCATATATGGATTAGCAAAATCCACCACTTCTTTACGTGCTGGAGTTACAGTGAAGTTGGCAAGAATAATATCAACTTTCTTAGAAAGTAAGTATTCTGCACGGTTTGCGGCATCTACTAAAACAAACTCTACTTTGTTTTCGTCACCTAATAAGTCTTTACCGATCGCTTTACCAATTTCGACATCAAAGCCTTGGCTTTTACCTTGCGCATCCACATAACCAAATGGTGGTTTATCGCTAAATACACCAATGCGCACTTTGCCATCTTTTTGTATTTGCTCAAGGCTTGAAACCGTTTTTGCCCCGTCTTTAGCTGGTTCTTTGTCATTACACGCGGTTAATCCAAATGCTAAGGTGGCAGTGGCTAAAAGTGCGGTCAATGTTTTAAATGTTTTCTTCATAGTTTGTCCCTCTCGGTTCATAATTTAAGATATTTAAGAATGTTTTCGCACGATCCGTGGCTGGATTCGTGAAGAAATCTTCCGGTTTTGCCTGTTCAATGATTTGCCCTTTATCCATAAACACAATGCGATTAGCCACTTGACGGGCAAAGTTCATTTCATGGGTAACGATAAGCATCGTCATGCCATCTTTGGCAAGACCTAAAATTACATCAAGTACTTCACGTACCATTTCTGGGTCAAGGGCAGCAGTGACTTCATCAAACAGAATAATTTCAGGGTTCATGCAAAGTGAACGTACAATAGCAATTCGCTGTTTTTGTCCACCGGATAATTCACGTGGATAGGCATTTTTTCGATCATATAGGCCTACACGTTTAAGTAACTCATCGGCTTGTTTTTCAGCTTCTGCACGATCGCGTTTTTGTACTTTTAAAGGACCGAGCAAAATATTGTCAATTACTGATAAATGAGCGAAGAGTTCATAACTTTGGAATACCATCCCAATGCGTTGACGCGCTTTAACCCAAGGAATGTCTTTACCTAACTCTCCTGCATTTTGCAGCAAAATCTGACCGCTCTTTATTTCTTCTAGTCCATTTAGGCAGCGTAAAAAAGTACTTTTACCACAACCCGATGGACCTAAAATAACGACCACTTCGCCTTTCTCTATAGAAAGATTGATGCCTTTGAGGGCTTCTACATCACCGTAATTTTTGACGAGGTTTTTAATTTCTAATAACGCCATGTGTTTTCCTAATTAAAATTAACTTTCCCAACGGGTTTCTAAATAACGGGAAAATAAGGATAGCGGGTAACAAATCACAAAATATAAGCCGAAGATGACACCGTAAATCCAAAGCGCCGCCGATTGATTACTAAATAATGAATGCTCGATAATTTGTTGACCGACTTTTATCACTTCTACTACACCGATTAACATTGCCAAGGAACTGGTTTTTACCATGCGGGTAAAAAGGTTAATAGCACTTGGTGTCACACGTTTTAAACTTTGCGGAAGTAAAATGTACACAAAGGTTTGAAACGGCGTTAAACCTAAAGCGTAGGCTGATTCCACTTGATGTTTTTCAATGGAAGTCAATGCACCACGCACTAAATCACCCATTTCTGCCGTTCCCCAGAAAATAAACACCAAAATACATACAGAGATGCCATCTAAGTGAATATCAAACCATTTTGCTAAACCGAAATAAGCGAGAAAAAGTAACACTAATAATGGAATGATGCGTACAAATTCTAAATAAAAGTAGCAAATGGCATTGATAATTGGGTTTCTGCTCGTCATGATTACGCCAAAAATCACACCTAAAATACAGGCGAAGAAGACAGAAATGAACGCAATTTCAGCCGTCACCCATAAACCGTTGAGCAAGCGTTCAATGTTGCTACCTTGGAATAATAATTCAAGCCCCATATTTTGCTCTCCGAGTACGGCGTTCTAAATAACTGATGAAAATAGACATCGGTAATAGAATGATTAAATAAAACACCACTAATAAAAATAAGGCTTCATTGGTTTTGTAATCGAGCCCGATGACTTCTTTTGCTACAAACATCAGTTCAGCGACGGCGACAGCGCTGATCACCGAGGTTTCTTTCATTAAGAACAAGCAATTTGCGCCAATTGCAGGTGTCGCAATCGCAAAGGCTTGTGGAAAAATCACATAACGAAAAGCTTGAAAAGGGGTTAGACCAATACTTAAGGCTGATTCAATTTGCCCTTTTGATACCGCTTCCAGACCACCACGAAAGGCTTCTGCCATATAGCTTCCACCTAAAAATGCCAGGCCGATAATGCCGCAAGTAAACCCATCTAATTTCAGGCCAATTTTAGACAGCCCAAAATAGAGAAAAAATACTTGAATCAATAAAGGCGTATTACGAGAAAGCTCAATATAGCCTTTTACTAGCCAAGTTAATGATTTGACTTTGTAGGTGGTAATCACCGCACAAATCACACCAATCACTAGCGACAATAAAATGCCCCAAAAGGCGAGATGAAGTGTCATCAGCGTGGCATGAATAAAACGTGGGGTGACACTTAAAATATAATCCCAATTCATTTTTTATAATTTAATCGTTTGCGTAACGATATAGTAAAAAATTTTGAATCGTTGAGAAAAGAATGGAAATTTATTACTTATAATGAAATGTAATAACAAGTGGGTTTTAAATGAAATAAGTGGTGGTTAGGAATAAAAAAACGGGGCTTTATTCAGCCCCGCCTTTGTTTATTTTAATCATGTTTTGCAATAAGTGCGGTTGGTTCTTCGTCTGTTTTTGGTTCATCTTGTATTTCAGCCGGTTTGTCTTGAATAGACATGGCTGATTTTAAACTGTCCTGACGAATTTTTTCCGCTGCTTCTTTGTCGCCAGCTTGTTCGAACACATAGGATGCCATCATGACATCATTTGGTTGAAGTTGAGTTGGGCAAGCAGTAACTTCTTTAAATGCTTCTGCTGCTTTAGCAAAATCGTTATTACGAACATAAAGATAGCCTAATGCACGATTGAGACAACAACGTTGGCTTTCATCGGCACGTTTTGCACGTTTTTCCACTAACTTAAGCAGTTTGCTGTTATCTTCTGCTTGTAAACGAGTGATTTGCGTGCAAAGCTCAGGGATAATTGGGGTGTTATCACCCAATTTTTTCATGATTTCAAGCGTAAATTCATAAGCCGATTCATGGTCGTTGCAATCAATCAAGCGTTGAATTAAAGCGGTTTTTAATTCTAAATCATTGCGACGACGGCGTGGTTGAGCTTCCCACCATGCAAGCAGACCTTCAACGCCTTCTTCATTCATTTTCTCATCTAACAAGCCATTTTCTGTTTCTTGTTGAAGCGCTTTAAATTCTTCAGCTGAGAATAAGCCAGAACCTTCGATTAAATCTAAGATTTCATCTAAAGCTTGGTAAGCTTTAGAACGGCTATAAATTTCAGCAGCAAGTTTTAAGACTTCTTTGTTGCGATCTGACATCTCAAGCAAACTATCGACGGAACTACGCGCTGCCGGTAATTTATTTTGTTGTAATAAAATACGGGTGCGAGCAATTTCGACGACCAGGTTATCTGAACCTGCAAGTTCAGTCGCTTCAATTAAATAACGGTTTGCGCTGAATTCATCACCGCGTTGCTGTGCAGCTTCAGCCGCTTTAATCAGATTTAATACTGGCTCTGCAGAATGTTTCGCATTTTTACCAATCAGTTTTTCTGCTTTGGCATAATCGCCTTCATTCATTTTCATCAAGCCTTCAAGGGTTTGACGCTGTGCTTTCACACGTTTACGGCGAGAGAACCAGTTATAGGTATTGTTACTTAAACGGAAGAAACGGGTCACCAACCACTCTAACGAATAAATCACTGCAAGTGTGACCACAAAGAGAATCACTAATGTGGTGAGTGACATTTCATATACGGTGTTTGCTGTTTCAACTCTGACATAACCTTGCTGACCGGAGAGGTAAGGTCCTGCAATCAATCCGGCAAGTAAGGCGATCATTAAAAAGAGAACTCTAAACATTATCTATCCTTATTGTTGGGGTTCAGTTGCCGGTTGTGCTGGTGCTTCAGCGGGTTTTTCTTCAGCTTTTGGCTCTTCCGCTTTCGCTTCAGGTGCTGGTTTTACTTCTTCTTTTCTTGGTGAATTATCAACCGCTTTTTCTGCTTCGATTTCCACTTTCTGCACATCTAAAGGTGTACGATTTAAGTACTTATCAAGCATACTTAAGCTTTGTAATTGGCTTGGCACATCCACATAGATGGATACTTCAGATAATTCATCCACTGATTTTAAGAAACTTTGAGTCACTTCAGCATTGGTATCAAAATAGCTACGAATCCAAGATGCAACGGCTTCTAAAG